>CAYOEI010000176.1:0-3059 GCA_964402825.1 uncultured Hyphomicrobiaceae bacterium | reverse complement strand
TGTTACGGTCTCTGGCTTGCCCTCTTCTTCTGCTACTTCCTTATTTCTTAATGCTTCTATTTGTTCTAGATCAGCTGATTCTTACAAGAAGAACAGAAAAGGAGGACATATAACATGGCAAAGCCAGACCTACAACCAGTATATGTCAGGCCCGATGATGGGAATCTTCGCCGACTCGACGGTAAGTTGGGGTTGGAACTTGCGTTGGACAATTTAGCAACGTTTGCAGACAACAACGCGGCAGTTGCCGGAGGACTTGATGCAGGAAGTATTTATAAGACTTCCGCAGGCGCTTTAAGAATTGTAGTTTAAGTTAATTAACGTTTTCACTACGTTTTTAGTGAAGGAACAGGTAACGGAGTAGATGCGAGGAAGTGTGACACAAAGAGCACACCTGTCAGATATTGCGGGGGCAATAATCGGACAAACTTCAACCAAAAGGAGGAAGAATAGCTATGAACCAGATTCTTAAGTCCATGACTGAGGAAGAATTCGATGCTGCGGTTCAAGCTCGCGTAGAGGCCGCCCTTTCTTCCAGAGAAGACGCCACGGCACGTGCCGAGGCTGAGGAGGCCCTTAAAGAGGCTAAAGAGACATTTCAAGCACTGAAAGCATCCCTAGAGGCAAAGGATGCAAAGGTTGCTGAATATGAAGAAGCTCTTGCAAACCTCGATGTTTCCACGCCCACAGAGGCAGAGGTAGCTGCTAACGAGAAAATCGTTGAATTTGAAGCCGCCCTACAGGAAGCAAACGATCGTGCATCAGTAGCCCAGGCTGCTCTAGATACAATTGCACGAGAAGAGACTGCAGCAAGCCGCATGGCTGAACTTGATGAAGCTGGCGTAACCCTTGATGAAGAGAGTGCTGAAGCTCAGTACGCTAAGACTCGGGACATGTCAGATGCAGAGTTTCAGTCTTATAAGAGCGAACTATCTGCTCTTAAGGCAAAGTTTGATGTCACCGATTCAGAAGATTCGGATGAGGACAAAGTTTTAGATTTGGCCAATCTTGATGAGAATGAAGTCAAGGAGATAGCTGAAAGACTAGGATGTGACACCGCTGATTCCAAGTGTGTTGAACTCGTCCAGCAAGTTGTAGCTAAGGTAGCGGAAGTTTCCGCCAACCGAACTACTTCTTCCTCGGAAGATGCCGATACAAGTGAAGAGAAGACTGAGACGGAGGAAACTGCGTCTGATGAGACTCTTAAGAAGGAAGTAGCATCAACCATGTCCCCAGGCGAAGCTATCGCCAAGGCTCTTGATCAAGAGCTTAGACCAAATCTTACTATGAAGGCAGAACTAACCCAAGCATGGGAAAATGTCTATGCTGAGAAGCACGACGATAAAAACTCTGAATAAGGAGGAACATACACATGGTATTCATTCCACGTGACCCGGTTGTCCAGAATCAATTTTTAACTCATGATTCTGAATGGATTGCGACCGCAACCGCCGGAGCTGTTGTTTATCTCTCTGGTGATCAGCTGGTCGCCGTCGTGAGTGGTTCACCATCTGGAGATCCTTACGGGTTCCTCATGCAGAACGTTAGGGCAGAGTCTTCTGCTCATCCAACTGGATTCCGACTTCCCGGCGATTTGGGTAGTTCGGACGCGTTCACGGGTGATCCCGTAGGTGTTGCCCATTTGGGTATTTATGACACCACCCACTATAACACAGCCACTACGTTTACAGCTGGCGACGAGTTGACTACCGCTGCTGACGGTGTTGTTACCGCAGGCGGAGCCAACGAAGTCAATTCCGACGTAGTTGCTATTGCTCAAAATACACTTGACTCTGACGCTGTTGCGGCAGGTCAAAATCTAAGGATTAAGCTACTAATATAAACCCAAAGGAGGATATCCAAAATGGATAGACAAAAGCTCGCTGAACTATTTAAAGCAACAGCCGCTATTGACACTCCCGAGGGTGTCGAAGCATATAAGGCGTTTGCTCAGGCACTAACAGTGCCGATCCTTCAGGAGATTAGAGATGCATCCATTATGCGACAGCTATTTGCTGTTGAGCGTCTAGCTCCTGGTGCGCAGGCTGTTTACCCAGTCGCGGACGACTTCGAGATCCCAGTATTCGTACTGCCCGGTCTCGGATATATTGCTCAAAACTTCATTGAAGGCGTAGGCGAGGAAGTATTCGTGCCCACCTTCTCCATCAGCGTTTCTGCTGATTGGAAGGTTACTTATGCACGAGACTCTCGCATCGACATTCCCGAGAGGGCTGCTCGAAACTCCGCCCGCGCTATCGCTGACTTCGAAGAAGAGTCTGGTTGGAGAGTTATTACTCCAGGTGCTACCACAGCATTTGCCGGCCAGGGACTTCTCGGTGCGCGAGGTGCCCCCATTTACCAGGTACCTGCCGGTTCTACCGGTGAGAACTTCCTGTCCAAGGAACTTCTTAACCTAATGCTAGTAGGCTTTAAGCGAACTCGAAGATCCCTAACGGATCTTTACATTTCGCCTGAAGACGCTGCTGACATTCGTGAATGGACTGATACCCAGATCGACCCAGTAACCCGCCGAGAGATCTTCACGGCCGCCGGACTTGGTCGAATTTGGAACATCAATCTTCACGAGGTATTCCAGCTTGGTGCTACTGGTCGATTTAACATTAACACCGCTGCTTCTACTTTCGGAATTTTCCAGGTAGACGGCGCTGGTGATTTCAACGATTACACGCCAACTAACGTTAACGAAGTTGACTCTAACGGTGCTGTAACGACCGCAGGTGAGACTCAGGTCTACGGATTTGATCTTTCCGTTAATGACTCTCTAGTGATGCCTGTTCGAAAGGAATTTGAGGCTCATGACGATCCGACCCTACTCCGACAGCAGAAGCAAGGTTTCTTCGGCTGGGAGGAAGTTGGTTTCGCTCTACTCGATTCTCGAATGGTTGCCATTGGAGTTATCGACCGATCGTAATATTATTATATCCTATCGGAGGGGGGCCGTTGGTCCCCTTCCTTTAGGATCCAGAATAATGGGGTATACAATTATGGGGAAATACAGTTGCCGATAGGGTCTTGCAACTAGCCCCTGTCGGTTTTTT
>CAYOEI010000175.1:0-3363 GCA_964402825.1 uncultured Hyphomicrobiaceae bacterium | reverse complement strand
CTGCGCGCGACACGCGCGGATTCATCAAACTCGTGGCTGATGAGGCCACAGGCAAGCTGATAGGTGCACATATTCTTGCTCCGGAAGGCGCCGACAGCATTCAGACAGCCGCGCTCGCCATCAGGCAGGGCATGACTTATGGCGAGCTTGGGGAGATGATCTTTCCGTATTTGACAACCGTCGAAGGTCTGAAGCTTGCCGCGCAAACCTTCGATATGGATGTGTCGAAGCTGTCATGTTGCGCTGGATAGCGTATGAGGATCCGCAATCCGCGTAATTTTCGCTGGTCGCACTTCAAAGCCTGCCGCCATTTCTGGATTTGATTGCATACGGCGCCCCATTGACTCCGTATTATGGTACGGACTTTAGGATCAAGCTTATATAGGAGGTTTGCTGTGCGAATCAGTGAGGTGGCAAGAGCCGCTGATGTTGGCGTCGAGACCGTGCGGTTTTATGAGCGCAGGGGCTTGATCCACCAACCGAAAAAACCGGCCAATGGCGGATACCGTTCTTATCCGGAATCCGTCATGATGCAGATACGCTTTATCCGGCAAGCGCAGGAGTTGGGTTTCTCGCTGGGCGAGATCGAGGACCTTCTCTCGCTCAAATCCAAGCCGGATACCGACTGCAGCGATATTCGTCAGCGAGCGTTGAGCAAACGCGAGGATGTCGATCTCAAGATCAATAGGCTGCGGCATATCCGGACGACGCTGACAAAGTTGATTGATGCCTGCCCGGGCAAGGGCGCTCTGGAGTTCTGCTCAATTCTGGGCACGATGGAGCCTCCCGGGCACACCGGCTCTCAACCCGAACGAACAGATGGAATAAGAAGGAACGGCACATCATGAGGACGGTCTGCAAATACCTGCTTCACTTAACCGTGCTGGCCATCCTGTTTGCCGGCAATATTCAGGCTTGGGCGGCAAGCGTCCACAGCTTCAAAGTGGACGGTCTGGCCTGCCCCTTCTGCTCTTACGGTGTTGAGAAACAGCTCAAAGCCATTCCCGGCGTGAGCGGTATTAAGATTTCGATTAAGACAAGTACTGTGACCGTGACCATGAAAGATGGGACGAAGCTGACGAAGGCCCAGGCTGACAGGGCCGTGAAGGCGGCGGGCTTCACCATGCGGAACTTCCGGTAAGGTAGCGTTGTTAAGGGGACTATAGATGCAACGGATTTCCAGTGTCTGCATAGCCGTATTGATCGCTACGGGGGCATCGCTTCCAACCGGCGCCGCCCCTATCACCACCAATACAGCCTTGCCCGTCGCCAAGGGGGAGTATGTGTTTCGCGAGCAAGTCGTTTTCAACCAATCGGGTGATGATCCAAGTGGGGCCAATCGGGACCATCATGTGGCTCTCTCCGCTTCGGTTCTGGGTTACGGCGTCACGCCGGACCTGGCAATTTTTGGCGTTATGCCGATCGCCTACAAAAAACTGAAGCTGACCCCACCAGGCGGCGCGCGCGTGATACGCAAGGACAGCGGTCTGGGGGATATCCGCGCCTTCGCTCGCTATACAGCCTACAAGAAGAACATTCCGGGCAAGACATTCCGCATTGCGCCCTTTGCTGGCATTGAACTCCCGACGGGCGAAAATACGGAGACCGACGCGCTGGGTCGTCTGCCGCCGTCCGTGCAACTGGGCTCCGGGTCATGGGACCCGTTTGGCGGCGTGATCGTCACCTATCAGACCCTCGATTTCGAGATCGACGCTCAGGCGAGCTATCAGGCCAATACCAAAGCCGATGGTTTTGAATTTGGCGATGTGGCACGCCTCGACGGATCGCTGCAATATCGTCTTTGGCCCGCCGAGCTTGCCGATAATACATCCGCGTTTATCTATGGCGTGGGTGAACTGAACCTGATCCATCAGGAAAAGAACAGTACGAACGGTATCGCTAATCCCAATTCAGGCGGTACAACACTTTGGGGGCTGGTTGGCCTGCAATATGTCACGGCCCGCAGGATCATCGAGGCGGGCGTGCAGCTGCCGCTCATTCAGGACCTGAATGGGACCGCGCTTGAGCGCGACTACATCGTTCGCGGCAGCGTCCGGTTAAATTTTTGATTCCGGCATGCGCAAGCTGATCTTCAGAATAGGCGCAGGTTCGCTCGCGCTGTTCCTGCTTATCCTCTTTGCCGGATGGATTGCTTTTGTGCCCAGCGCAAAAGAGCCGCCTTACGCTTCTGTCGCTGCCTGGGGCAGCAAGGGGGAGGGTGAGGGACAGTTTAATGATCCCACGGGCATCGCCGTCTCTGAAACGCAAGTCTTTGTGTCGGATGCGCGTAACGGGCGCATCCAAGTCTTCGATCTTAAGGGCAAGTTCCTGCGCAGCTTCGGGAAGCCCGGCGATAAGCCGGGAGAGCTGGGCCGTCCCATGAATCTGACGGTCCGAGACGGCGCGCTCTATGTCGCGGAATATTTCAATGACCGGATACAGGTCTTCACACTGGACGGGACGCCCAAGCGCATTATCGGCAAGGCCGGGGCCGGGCCGGGAGAATTCAATGCGCCGGGCGGGGTCGCTGTTGACGGCGATGGGGCCATCTATGTGGCCGATTTCTACAACCACCGCATTCAGAAGCTGACGAGCGATGGAGCGTTCATTCGCCAATGGGGCGCAAAGCTGACGGAAACACACATTTCAATTTCAGGGTCGTTCAGTGACTCAGCAGTGGACAAGGCCGGGGACTCGTTCAGCTATCCTACCGATGTGGCCATCGCGGCTGACGGAAAGCTGTATGTGGCCGACGGCTATAATGACCGGGTGCAGGTGTTCAACGCTGATGGGACGTTTTCGCACAAATGGGGTGGTCCGTTCGCCGCAAACATATACGGGCCGTTCAAAGGTTGGTTCGCAACTGTCACAAGCATTGCGATCGGCCCGAACGGCAACATCTTCGTTGCCGATTTCTATAATGACCGTATCCAGAAATTTACGCCCTATGGCACGTTTCTCACCAGCTTCGGGCAGCGCGGCAATGGCAAGGGCGAGCTGCGCTATCCGATTGCGGTGGCCGTGGCGGGCGATGGAAGTGTGTTTGTTGCAGATTACGGCAATAACCGCATTCAGAAATGGCGGCAATAGTGGAGGCGGCTTAGGCCTGGTGATCTAGTGCCATTCGCATGGCATTGTCAGAGTAAATCGGCTTGAGCCTCTTGGTGAGGTTCTTTAGCCTCCGGCAATGCAGAACCCCTTCCGTTATATCAACTCTTCGCCTGAAGTGATCCGCCTCGCGGTGATGATGTATATCCGCTATCCGCTTTCGCTGCGACACGTCGAGGACCTGCTCCATGAGCGGGGCATCGATATCAGCCACGAGACGGTTCGGTTCTGGTGGAACCGGTTCGGTCCGATGTT
>CAYOEI010000174.1:0-2969 GCA_964402825.1 uncultured Hyphomicrobiaceae bacterium | reverse complement strand
TGGGGTTTGGAAGTAACTGCTATAGAATTACAGAATTCGGATATTTGGATCGATGTTGGGAGTCCAAATACATATTGGCAAGCACTTCATCAAACCTACCAGTATAATAAAAAAAACAAATGACACTCTCTTAACGCAAATTTTTTCCAAATCCAATTGCTGAGAAATCAATAGAATGCATTTTTTTTGGATC
This sequence comes from uncultured Hyphomicrobiaceae bacterium, assembly GCA_964402825.1. GTDB lineage: Bacteria > Pseudomonadota > Alphaproteobacteria > Rhizobiales > Methyloligellaceae > UBA2767. The sequence goes on along the minus strand of CAYOEI010000174.1, from coordinate 2,776 downwards.
TAATAACCTTCTTGCATCTATTACACAAGGATTTTTCATATTATTTTTAAAATCATCTTCTGTAAGTTTAGCAAATTCATCCCAGTCAGTTAAAATGATACAACAATCTGAATCAGTTATACAATCAATGGAATTTTTACTATATTCAATTTTTTCACCAAATATTTTTTTAAAATTTTCAATTGCCATAGGATCATGAACTTTAATTTTAGGGGTTTTTTCAAGTAACGATTTAACAATTTTTATAGAAACAGACTCTCGTACATCATCCGTATTTTTTTTGAAGGATAAACCTAGAATACAGATGGTTTTATCCTCACAATTTTTGACTTTATTTTCAATCATTTTAATAATTTCTGTAGGTTGTTCCTGGTTTACTTTCTGAGTTGATTCTAATAAAATCGGTTTATAGCCCAAGGATGAGGAAAAATTCAAAAATGCTGAAACATCTTTTGGAAAACAAGAACCACCAAATCCAGGTCCTGCTTTCAAAAAAAGAGAACCAATTCTGGGATCATGACCAATGGCCTTTGCAATTACTTCTACATCAGCACCTTCAATGTAATTACAAATATTTGCGATTGTATTTATGAAACTAATTTTTGTGGCAAGAAATGCATTATTTGCATATTTGATAAGCTCAGCATTAGTTACATTTGTATCTAAGATTGGAGGTAATTTGTTAGAATACATTTTTTCATAAAAATCATGCATTGTTTTACGGGTTTGTTCATCTTCTGTTCCAATTACCACAAGATGTGGTGATAACATGTCATCTACAGCAGTTCCTTCTTTTAGAAATTCCGGATTCATACACAATCCAAAATCAATTCCACTTTTTTTGCTTGAAACTTTTTCAATAGTTGTTTTTACTAAATTGTTGGTAGTGGTTGGAGGAACTGTACTTTTTACAACTATAATTTTAAAAGAATTAGAATTTTTTAGAATTTCTCCTATTTCATGACTAACTTTTTTAATGAAAGTAAGATCTGAAGAACCATCAGAATTACTTGGGGTTCCAACACATATGAAAATTATATCACTTTTTGAAGCTGCCTCAGAGAAAGTTGTGGTTATTTCAAAATTTTTTCTGAAATTAGATAAAAAGAATTCTTTCACTTTGGGTTCAAAAAAAGGTATTTTTCCTTGTGAAATTTGAGAAGCTTTTTCTTTGTCATTTTCCACTCCAAAGACTCTGAAACCTTTTGAAGCAAACACAACTGCCATCGATAAACCCACAAAACCAAGCCCTATTACACAAATATTCATATTCAAATCAGAAAATTCCTAAAAATAATTTTTTCTTATCCATTCGATTGTTTTTTCTAATCCTGCATTTAATGAAACATTTGGTTTCCAGCCAATACTTTCTAATAATTTTGTATCTGGTTTCCTTCTTTTAGGATCATCAGGTGTAGAAGGTTGAAAGGTTATTTCCGAAGAACTTTTTGTAATTTCTTTTATAATTTTTGCAAGTTCTAAAATTGTTATTTCGTTACTGTTTCCAACATTTACTGGTTTCCCATTGAATTCTTGTTTTGTTATAATACCCAAGATCCCACTTATGGTATCTGTGATGTAGTTAAATGATCTAGTTTGACTACCATCACCGTAGATAGTTATAGGTTTGTTCTTTAAACATTGGAAGATAAACCTAGGAAGAGCTCTACCATAATTTCCGTCTGGACGTAAACCTGGTCCATATGTATTAAAAATTCGAACTACTCTTGTTTTTAAATCGTAACTTTGGCCATAGGCATGAACCAATGCTTCACCATATCTTTTTCCTTCATCATAACATGATCTTTCTCCCATTGTGTTTACGTACCCATAGTATGTTTCAGGAGTGGGAAATACAGTTGGATTACCATATATTTCAGAGGTTGAAGTAAAAAGAAACATGCTTTGGTTTTTCAAAGAATAATCTAGCATTATTTTAGTCCCTAAAGAATTGCATTCCAAAGTATCAATAGGAAACTCTCTATAATCCTCTGGTGATGCTCGACTAGCACAGTGAATGACAAAATCGGCGTTTTTTGGAAGTTCATTAGTTGAAATGCTTTGAACGTCTTTTTGTATAAAGCTAAAATTTTCCAATTGTTTTAAATCTTCCAAATTTTTTGTAATTCCTGTTGATAAATTATCAACACAAAAAATCTTTCCTCCTAAATTAATAATCGTAGAACAAAGCCAGCTTCCAATTAAGCCACAACCTCCTGTAATTACTACTGTTTTATTTTCAAAATAATTTTCAGGCAAAAATTTTTTTAAAATTTCTTTATCTACTATTTCCATATCATCACCAAAGAGATTTAATTTATAATTGTTGAATTGTATTTTGAGAATCAAGTATGAAAAACATACTCATAATGTATAGTTGATGCAAATTAAACTGAATTGAAAGGCGCCGGGAGAGAGATTTGAACTCTCGTACCCTTGCGAGTACGCGCTATATGGTATTAATTTCCAGGCGCGCGCCCTACCAGGCTAGGCGATCCCGGCATATTTTCCGCCTGAATAATTTCTTGGAAGCTGATTATATAATACGTTATACTTGCAAAAAATTTCTAAAAACTATTTGTAAATATTTATTGTGATAGATTTTTTGATTGTTTGTCCTGAATCATCTAGAGCATTAGTTGTTATCTTGTAGGTTCCTGCCAAGGCTTGATCACCATCATTTTTCATTTGAGACCAAACGAATGTTTTTTCCTCTTTTGGTTCTAATAATGAAATCACTTGATCTGCAGTTGGAGAATAAAACACTCGTCCATCC
>CAYOEI010000173.1:0-3112 GCA_964402825.1 uncultured Hyphomicrobiaceae bacterium | reverse complement strand
GCACGACGCCACGAGAATTTTTAAGGCTTGCGGTCTTTCCACCGCCGACGAAAGCATAACTTGCCGAGACAGCGTTGTAAGTACCCTGGATGTCTGCGGGATTAGTGAGGTTGTAGACCTCGCCATGCAACTGCGCCTGGGATACACCGATCGTGAGGCCAAGGCTGATGCCGCCAATATTGAGAGGGTAACTCTGTCCCTGATAAAACAGGGTGCCGCTCCCACCGCCAACTCCAACAATAAAGCCCGCCTTGAATACCTTGAATTCGATGGTGCCTGACGGCGTTTGTGCGGCTACAGGTGCGGTGAAAGAAAGTGCCGCAACCAGTGCAAGTGCGACAATGGAAGTCAAACGATAAGGATTGAACATAGATAACTCCTCAATTTGTAGTTTTTCGTAAGACGGCAAGCCTCACACTTGTCAGCTAATTATTGAATGAGATGATATTTCAGATCTGCCACCATTGGCCATAAAAAAGGTTGTCGCATTTTCAGTGTGATCCTTGCTGCGGTTTCTGCTGCTGGCTATTTTCGGAACTCATGCGCCAACGCGCTGAATGTCCGCTATTGGCTATTAGCAGACATTTGATGTAGTGCGGAATAATGTCCGCTTTCGGGGGTAAAGCGGGTCAAATTCAATACCTAATTTTATCTTCTGATAAACCTTTGTAATAACTGATATAATCTCTGCATTTGATTGGCTTGACCCTACCAAAAAAGAATAGGGATCATATAGGGATCATTGAGCCGGAAACGGGCATTTTCTATTGGTTTGGTGGATCGCCACAATCTCTGCCGCCAATAGTGAGGCCCTACCCATGTCCGCTATTGGGGGTAAAGCGGACATAGTTCATGGCCCTGCGCAATGTCCGCTTATGACCCAAAGCGGACATTCGACGTTGATAGTTTAACGAGCGGAACACAAAGTGTCCCGCTCATATTCAGCAAATTTTAAGAACAAAGTGTCAGCAGATTTTAAGAACTAAGAGTTAGGCTGTTGTCAGAGTTTACTGCAATCTGGGCCCGCATTCTCAACTCATAAAAAATCCGCGACCGCCCATATTCGCCACCGAGAACATTGGTTGCCGGGAGAGCTGCACAAAGCTGATTTTTGCAATGAGTGGTTTAGGGAGAACGCCGTGTCCAAGAACTCTTCGAGCTCGTTCAGCAGGTTAAAATCCTTTTTTGCCCACGAGGGCGGAAGCATAGTGATCATCTTTGGGATTCTCATGCCGGTCCTTTTGGGTTTTTCGGGCATGGCTTTGGATTACGCAAGGGCTTATTCAATAAAAAGCACCCTCCAAGGGGCGATCGACGCTGCGGTTCTGGCTGGCGTAAGTAGTTCTCAGGACGAGGAGCAGCAAATCAGTGCCGCCCAGGCCTACTTCGATTCCACCACTAAATCGCTAGAGCAGAACTTCAGTTCAAGCTTTAGTCGTGACGGTGACAATCTCGTCGGCGTCGCGTCAACGACTCTCGACACGATCATTCTTAGCACTCTGGATATCGACGACATGAATGTGGGGGTTAAAGCAATCGCCACCGCTGCAGAGATACATGGACCGCTCTGCTTCATGGCGATGCATCCCACGCGCAAACATACGCTTGAACTTAAAGACTCCGTATCAGTGTTTGCACCTGATTGTAATATTTACGGCAATTCAAGCCACTCATATGACGTTGTCGATCCGCACAAGCCAGAAAACTATTTGATCGGGAAATCCGTTCAGGCCATTGGTTATGGCCATCATTATCTGGAGAATGTCATACCACCGCTGGAGTACGCGCCTGAGCTTATTCCCGATCCGCTTGCCAGCCTGAATATTCCAACACCTGGCGAGTGCGATTTCGAAAACATGCAGGTAATCGGCAGCACTACGACGCTGAACCCGGGAGTGTACTGTGAGGGCCTGGAGATCATGAACGGTGCGAACGTAACTCTCACACCCGGCGTCTATATAATTACCAAGGACAAATTCAAGGTGGACCAATCCACGCTAACGGGTGATGGAGTCTCGATCGTGCTTGCCGACGACAAAGTGAAGATCGAATGGAGGGGTAATTCAGAAATCCATTTGAGTGCGCCGAAAACAGGCCCCTACACCAGTATAGTCCTTATGGGACGGGAGTACGCAGAGCACAAGATCGACAAGGCCGTGATCGACATCCACGGAATTGTCTATCTGCCCAGTGGCGAGTTTGAATGGAAGAACACTGGAACGGCGAGCATCGATGCGAAGTGGACCGTGTGGATTATCGACGGGGTTACCTGGAAAGGCGACGGCAAGATTTATATCAACTTCGAGCCTGACGAAAGCGACATTCCCTATCCAAATGATTTGCGGTGGTTAATTCCCCGCCCAGGAACACCAAGGCTGATATCATAAGAGACTTGCGTCTGAGCTCCGGCCCGGCCTCACAGTTTGATCATGTGATTATCCCACATCATGCCGCCGCGCTGCTTTCCGCCTTCAGCATTGGCTCCGCCGGCACCGTCTCGCTCGTACCTCATCAGCAATAGTCAGGACGCCAGTGCGCAGGTACGCGTCAGACTTCCGCTGGGTAGGGTGGAGTAAGGCCCCAGGGCCCACTTTGGGTCTTCTCTAGCCGAAAACACAGTGACTAATTTCCGTCCGTTTTACTCCCAACAGCACACATCGGCTTGAAAAGCACGAAACTTGAAAATGTGGGCGCAAGGATTCTTGAGGTTATGATGATGGGTCAGTTTTCAATCGTTGGGGTGGGTCAATATTCAACCGGTGTTGGCAGTTGATCAGCACCAACGAAACAGTTTCTCTAGATATGTCCGCTTTCGGTGGTAAAGCGGACATTGTGCGGATAGGTGATTTATGTCCACTTATGACCCAAAGCGGACATTCACGTTGGCCCTGCGATTTTGCATCTAGTCTTGGTTTGGCAGACACTTTGGGCCGAATTGCTCGTTGGCGAGGAACACACCGCCGCCGAGCACCGGCAGCGGCAAGGACAGCGCCCGGTCAGAGCCACCGCCTACTTGGTTCGCCGTTTAGAATTCGCCAGCCGACCGGAGTAACTCATAGGACGGACCTTGAGATCGAGAAGCATCGGCTCATCCTCTTCTTCACAATTCCAG
>CAYOEI010000172.1:0-4983 GCA_964402825.1 uncultured Hyphomicrobiaceae bacterium | reverse complement strand
AGGCTGTGTGCGCGTGCAGAATGTGAAGCAGCTTGTGTCATGGCTACTGGAGGCAAACGATGGCTGGGATGTTGGCAAGGTCACCCAAATGGAACAGACGGGCGCGCGCAAGGACGTCAACCTGAAGCGGCGTGTGCCGGTATATTTTGTCTATATCACCGCCTGGGCCACCAAGGATGGAACAGTCAACTTTCGCCGCGATCTCTACGGAAGAGACCATGTGGGAGCGACTGCCTCGGCCTACTAGACATAGATCAAAGACTACAGAAACGACTTATGAGAAAGTGCCGCTGTGAAAATCTTCGCAGTGGTACTTTTTTGTTTTTTTAGCCTGCGGCAGAGTCACCCATGCCGGGAATGTGATTTTTTCTCAGTATTGGAATAATTACAGGTTTTGTACTATGGAGATATGAATCCAGAATTGATGATGGATTCTCCATGAGTATGGTGAACATTATTGAGGGATGGCGATGAACTACGAGAAAAAATTCGCGGACGCCTTGAAGGAAATCAAACGGGAAGGCCGCTATCGGGAATTTGCCGATATTCGCCGCAAGTGCGGCAATTTCCCCAACGCACAGCATTTTGTGTCCGACGAGCAGCACGACATCAAGGTGTGGTGCTCCAACGATTATCTCGGCATGGGCCAGAACCCCGCTGTCTTGGCAGCCATGCATGACGCCATCGATACCGCTGGTGCGGGTTCGGGCGGGACACGGAATATCTCCGGCACAACGCACTATCACGTGGAACTCGAGGCGGAACTCGCAGATCTTCACGGTAAGGAAGCTGCACTTCTGTTCACATCCGGCTATATCGCCAACGACGCTTCAATCAGCATGCTTGTAAAGCTGCTGCCTGGCTGCGTGATTTTCTCTGATGAAAAAAATCATGCCTCGATGATCGAAGGCATACGCCATGGCGGCGGTCCAAAGCATATCTGGCGGCATAATGACCTGGCACACCTGGAAGAGTTGCTACGGCAATATGACCAGGACACGCCGAAGATTATTGCATTCGAGTCGGTCTATTCCATGGACGGCAATATTTCTCAAATCGGAGACATTTGCGATCTGGCGAAGAAATATGGCGCACTGACCTATCTTGACGAAGTGCATGCTGTCGGCCTGTACGGTCCGCGCGGTGGAGGCATCGCGGATCGTGACGGCGTGCTGAACAAGGTCGATGTGATCGAGGGCACTCTGGCAAAAGGGTTTGGCCTGATGGGCGGCTATATCGCCGCAAGTGCAGATATCGTCGACTCCATCCGCTCTTTTGCTCTTGGTTTCATTTTCACCACGTCCCTGGCGCCAGCCATTGTGGCGGGCGCACTCGCCAGCGTTCGGCATCTGAAAGTGAGCCAGATTGAGCGCGAGCGTCACCAGGAACGCGCCCGGACCCTTAAACGGCGGATGAAAGAGGCGGGTTTGCCGGTCATGGACAATCCCAGCCACATTGTGCCGGTCATGGTGGGTGATCCGGTTCTTTGTAAAAACCTCACCGACGCACTGATGGAGCGCTACAGCATCTATGTGCAGCCCATCAACTACCCCACGGTGCCCCGTGGCACTGAGCGCATTCGCTTGACACCCAGTCCAATACATAGCGATGCCGACATGGATCACCTCATCAATGCTTTGAACCAGCTATGGGGTGAGATGGGTCTCAGGCGTGCCGCATAAGCCAAAGGATATTGGCAAGGACGTGGATCAGGTATCTGTGATATAGCCTCTTTTTTGGCAGTTTACTGCGTTTATTTGCTCCGCATGTCGCGTTTATGTCGCATTAAAGCGCCGATACTGAATCAGCGCATGTCGCATGAAGCAAAACGCCTTCCGCTTCTGCTAACTCCTTCGCTTCATCACCACGCGGGAACAGGTGCCCGTATACGTCCATTGTCATCATGATTGACGAGTGCCCCAGTAGCTCCTGTACGACCTTGGGCGGCAGTCCTATGCCGCCGTCTTCCTTCCGGTTGATACACCATGACGCATAGAAATGTCTGAGCGCATGCAAGCCGGTATATTTGGCCTTGCCGTCCTTATCGACAATGCCAGCCTTTTCCATAAGCGGGATTAACAGCACACGGCGAATATTCCCATATCTCAAGAAGCCCCCATCGGTTGTAGGAAACACAAGGTCAAGCTCACTGGTGCCACATTGAAGTTTCCACTCGCGCAGCGTGTTCATTACAAACGGCCCTACGGGAATCGTTCTGGTGCCCGCTTCCGTTTTAGGCGCGTCTATCTCGTTAAAACGATCTGCGCGCTGGCACACATGTATCGTGTTCTTCTTGAAATCCACTTCTGGCCAGCACAGGCCGCGAAGCTCGCTTGCCCGCATGCCGGTGGATACAGCGGTGATGAAGAAAGGCCGAAAGCGTCCCTCGACAGCTTCCAGAAGCTTGCGAATTTCATCCGGTGTCGGAATGTCTAAGCCGACAACAAGCTTTTTCTTTTTGACCTTGCGCTTCTTGTGGCGGGCGCCGTCACGCACCACGTTGCGGTTAATGCCACCATCAATCATCGCCTGACTGACTAGCGAGCCAAGGGAGACGCGCAGCTTGCGGCGCATGGCCTCTGAGACGCCCGCCTTGGCAAGCTCACGCTCCCAATGGGCTACGCTTGGCACCGTCAGATCGGCCAACTTCACATGCCCTAGATATGGCTCGATATGGAGCCTCAAGTGCCCCTGATATTGCTCAATGGTAGTGCGTTGCAGCTTGTCAATCTGACACTGTTGAATCCAGTTTTCGCCAGCCGCGCTGATTGTAATACTTTCCTTTCGCGGGACATGAGTCCCGGCGCTTATTTCCGTCTTCACTTCTGCATAACGGTCTGTCGCCTGTCCCTTCTTTGTGAAGGTTTCAATATGCCGCTTGCCGTCGCGGTCTGTGTAATCAACAACAAAGGCGAACCGTTTTTCGCCAGTGTTCGTTTTCCAAGTTCTCTTGCGAACTGACATTTCCAATCCTCCTATTTCTTACGTGATTTGGCGGCGGTCTTTTTGACACTGTTCAATTTTCGTAGGCGTTGGGCAGCAACCCGACAGCGGTTCGCGCAATACATCGCTGTGTTTCTGCGCCCGGTCCCTGAGCCAGTATTGAAGATAATGCCGCATTGCTCGCAGCGCATCACTTGACCACCGCCCGTCAAGACGAGTGCTGTCTCCATGAGCATGAAGCCAGCCAGTGATGTGATTGGCAGTGACAAGACAGGTTTATTGTCGCGGAAATTCATATCGAGGTTGATACTGGGAAAGAACTCCTGCGACATCATGCTCCGGAACTTTGCCACTGCGGCCTTCAAGTTGCCGCTGGCAATACGTCGCCAAACGATCCAGAAGTCCAATCTGGATCTTCTGACAAGGTCGAGCGAGTAAACATCATGGCCCGGCTCTAGGAACCCATATTTGGTGATGAAGTCGGCAACTGCTGCGGTTTCCTCCTCTGAAGCCTCAGGGACCTCCTCCCACCATGGTTGCTTAGCGTTGGGATCAAAGCGGTACGTATTTAAGAACTCTGTCACGATAAGTTCGTCGGGCGCTTCCAACCTTCGCCGATAGACCTCCCGCCGCTTCGTGCGATAGCGCAGCTTCATGCTTGCGGAGTCTTCAAACGGAACCCCCTTACTCGTCAGCGGATCGCCAAGAAACGCCTCAACACCATCCGGGCAGCGTCTTCCTTCAAACGTCAAAACATAGTTCGCCACGTGCGTGCTCCTAACGTGCCTATACCTATATATACGAGCACATTCTAACTTACAGGCATTCACCCGCGTCGGCAAATGGTTTATCTTGATGCCCAAGATTACTTTCGATTCGGAGCAATTCCATGAACGACAATATGACAAAACCGCTGAACCTCATCTGGGGTGCGGCAGCCATCGGCAATGTCATAGGGCGCAGCCGCCGCGCGACATTTCACATGCTGGAAAAAGGTTTGATCAGGGGTGCGAAGAAAGTCGGCGGCAGATGGGTCGGCGAGTACGGCAAAATCCGCGAGGGTTTTATCGAGGATGCGAGCGATGACGCCTTACGGGACGCGTCGAACCGGGAGTTGTCCGATGGCTGAGCAATTTGATGACACCGGCATGGTTACAGTTAAGCAGCATGAGGTTGTGAAAAACCCCGTGTACGAGAGATTTCAACTCATACCCTTTGATGATATTAAAATGCCCCGTTCACCCCTTTACCGGGTGCGAGGGTTGTTGCCGGAACAGGGCACCGGCATCGTCTGGGGTGCATACGCAGAGTTCAAAAGTTTCTGGCTATTTGATCTGTCAATGCATGTTGCACTGGGCTGGGACTATCGTGGACGGCCGGTTAAGCAAGGCCCGGTTGTTCACTGCTACTTCGAAGCTCAAGACAATTTTGCCAAACGCAAAGAGGCGTTCGTTCAGGCCCATATGAAAGATGAGGAATTGTCGGTCCCGTTCTACCTGCAAGTGATCACGCTCGACCTTATCAATGACCACCAGCTACTGATTAGTGACATCCGCTCACAATGCCCGAACCCGGCAGTCGTGAACTTTGATACGATGGCCCGATCATTGGTCGGCGATGAAAACAGCACCCTAAATATGGGAGAGTATTTCCGGGCCGCTGACGCAATCCGCCAAGCCTTCAAATGCACCGTGATCATTGTTCACCACAGTGGTTATCAGAAAAAACATCCGCGCGGTTCGACTGCATTACCCAGCAACTCAGATTTTGAAATCAAGATCGAGAAAGCCCCTGATCAGCTTGTGATCGCCACCATCGAAAAACTGAAAGATGAGAAAGCAGGAGATCAAATCTTCAGCGTCTGGCAACAGATCAAAATCGGCGAGGAGGAAGACGGCTGTCCGATCACTTCCTGCGTGTTGCGCGAAACCGATTTTACGAAACCGAGTAAGTCATGATGAATCTGAAACCCGCAGGCAAAAGAGTTCCAGTTTTTCTTCTGAGTTTCTTCAGTCGATTCCCTCGATCCATGCCAAGCCT
>CAYOEI010000171.1:0-3724 GCA_964402825.1 uncultured Hyphomicrobiaceae bacterium | reverse complement strand
GTTCAAGATCTGGGCAACCAAGCCTGGCTCTACGTCCTACAAGCTGACCTGTTCAGGTGGGCGCAAGTGGGAAGGCACGTTGCCGACGTTCAAGGTCGCCGACAAAAAATATCAGGCAGTCGGCGCGGCGAACTTCCAGATCGCCAAGACCGAGCAGATTGGGTGCGCCCTGCGCAGCACATCGCTGCCAAAGAACGACGTGATTGCACTGGCGACCAAGCTGTTCATGCTCGTGAAGCGCAATCCTAACGTCAGCGGTCCTGGCGGCGTCACCGGCAAGCCGGCCCCGACATCTGGCAAGCCGAACAAGCGCCCTGCGGTCATCGTGACGCCGAAGCCGCCCAAGCGGCCGGCCATCAAGGTTGCGCCGGTGCGTAAGATTGCCTGCATTGGCGGCAAGGTTTCCAGGAACAGCTGCTTCTGCCCGGCACGGACCAAAAAGGTCAAGATTGGCGCCAACTCCTATCGCTGCATCGTCAATGTGGTGAAGCCCATCGCCCCTCCCAAACGGGTGATCATGACCGCTCCGGCCAGGCTGACCGCTCCGGTCAAGCGTGTTGCTCCTGCTGGAAACCAGCGCCGCTTCGGCAAGACACGCTAGGGCTGGATGGCAAAACGAAAAAGGGGGCGCCGGTATTCGGCGTCCCCGCTTTTGATTCTTGAAACAGAAAATTCCTGATTCAGGCGGTTTCTTTCAGATCAAACCAGGCCGTCGTCCCCAAGCCGGGTTTTGCTTCGATGTGCAACTCCGATCCATGCTTCTCCAGAATTGAATGGCAGATCCTGAGCCACTGGGCAGCCTCGCCGGCCATATCATCCACGGGTTGCGCGCCATCGGCGGCGCCAGTGTGGATCGAGGTTCCCAGGCCGCCATCCTTGACCGCGAGCCGGATGCGGCCCTCGGTGCGCGTCAGGGAGAGCGTGACCTGTTCACCCTTGGGTGTCATTTTCGCGGCATTGGACAGCATGTTGCCAATGACCTCTTCCAGCCGCCGCGTGTCCGCTTGCACCGTTGCGCTGCCGACATCGTCCCTCATTTCGAAACGCACGTCATATTTGGCGGCAAACCCGGTGTTTGTAAGTAAAGCATCACTTGCCAGGGTGACAATTTCAGTGGGTTTTGGTTCGATAGGCAACTGGCCGGACTTAATTTTTTCTGCGTGCAATGCTTCCTCGACAAGAGACTCAGCCTTGTCCGCATTCTTGTATGCGGCCTTAATGACCGATTTGGCGCGGCGCGGGATTGGCCGGATAGAGCCGCCCAAGAGAAGCTTGAGCAGATCCTTTATGGCCGTCAGCGGATGGCGTAAACCATGCAGCACGACGGATTTGAACTCATTTTCCGGCTGGGCGCGTAACGGCCGGCCTTCGGCCGTTACTAAGCCCGCGCTGCGGCGCAGGCTCACGAAAGACTGCAGCTTGTTGAAGAAACCAGCGTGCCGGTGCATCTGCTCGGGGACAGGTTGAGTCTTATCCAGCTCAAGGGCTTCTTCCTCGGTAATGAATTGAATTCCCGCAACTTTCGAGGTGCGCCAGATGATCTTCCCGGTTATCGGACTTTCGAAGCCTTCGGGGATGATCTGGACGACCCGTGGCAGATGCTCGATATAGCTCGTGGCAATCCGGCACCCTTTTTTGGATATTTCCCGGATGACGCATTTCACATCAACATCGCCCCCGCGATCCGAAATAAATGCGTGAAGGATAACTTTTTTCCGCAGCTCCAGCCGTCTGTCCAGGAAATCCATCTGTTTCTGCCCCGTTGCAACCCGATGGAGCATACGCGGCAGAGTTGAAATAAGGCTTAATCGACCGGTTTTTCCGGTGGAGTGCGGGATTGTCCGGCAGAGAGCATTACCGGCTTGCCATGGGGTGTATTCAGATAGGCGCGGCGCCAGGTTTGCACGCGATCCTCGATTATTTCACCAGAAAATGTGTCTGTTTCCCTGATCAGCTGTTCCAGAGCCCGCACCACAGCCTCGTAATAGGTTTTGGGTGTATCGGTAGAGCCCTTGAAAAGGAGCTTGCGATGTACCGCGCCTAGCGTGCGCGACCAGTCCGCCGGCGAATACACACCGCGTTCCGCCAGGACAAATGCAAGCCCCAGCGCCTGTGCCTGCCAGGGCTCATCGAAGACAGGCTCATCATCAAGTCGCGCGAGGGGCGCAAGTTCGTTTTTCTCAAGCTGGCTCAAGATAACTCTCCCACAAATCGAGATGGACGATATGCGTGCACCCTTCGCCGGGCCACAGATCGTCTGCTCTGAAGGTAACGGTGTAAAGCGGCTCGGCGCGCTTGATGCCCCTCGCACTGTCATCGGGGAAAACAAATGCCCCGCGTACAAATGAAACCGTTCCGCTCCGGCCGCGCGCATAAGCAGGAAGCCGGGTGTGCCCGCTATGCCCATGAGATTTGGCCGTAACACGGTCCCCAGCATCAAACTTCAGTTTCCCCTCATAAGGGAGATCAAATGGCGCGGCTTTCTCCTTCTCGGCGAGGACGCTGTCAGGCCCGCGCGGTTCACCCAAATCCGCCTGACCGGATTGCGCATGCCCGCTGGCCAGTTCCTCAATGCTTGCTATCCCCGAGCCGGCCATCATCGCCGCGTCGCATTGTATCCACTGGTCGTAGTAAGGCCGGGTCAGATAATCCGCAGGGTCTAGCTGTTCACGGGTGAAGCGGAACTTGTCGATCGTCCAGTCCGGCGCACGGCTCATGGCGCGCACGATGGCGAAGGCGCGCGCCTCCCAGCCGGAATGGAACGCAACTTCCTCCTCGTCCACATCGACATGGCCGAAACCCTGGCGGCCCCCCAGATCGTGAATACCATCCATATCAGGCGCTTTCCCCATTTGAGGATAAATCACGGTCGGTCCCAATCATCGAATTGCGCGTGACGATTGAGGCCAGGCGTTCCTCGTCCCAGTCCTGTGTCCCCGCCGGGCGTTCAGGCAGAACCAGATAGCGCAGCTCCGATGTGCTGTCCCAAACGCGCAGGTCAATTGTTTCAGGCAGCTCCACGCCAAACTCCTTCAGAACGCCGCGCGGATGGCGCACCGCGCGTGAGCGATAGGCGGCCATTTTATACCAGTTGGGCGGCGGCCCGAGGATTGCGTGGGGGTAGCAGGAGCACAGCGTGCAGACGACCAGATTGTGAATTTCGGGCGTATTTTCAATAATTTTGAGATGTGCTACGGCCCACCCTGCTTCATCAAGATCTTTCACCACTTCGGTGGCGTTTTCTAACAGCCGGGCCTTGAAATCCGCATCTGCCCAGGCCCTTGCCACAATCCTCGCGCCGGATTTCGGGCCAATCTTGTCGGTGTAGGTTTCAACCCATGCATCGACTGTATCGGGATCAAGCATGCCCTTCTCGATGAGCAGGCTTTCCATGGCCTTGACCCGCAGACCCGGTTCGGGGGGGAGGTGCGAATGAAGCTCGCGATGCACTTCACCGGTGCTCTTATGTTCTTTCTCGGACATGCATCACCCTCACCTGAATTTTTCTTGGGCTGCCAAGTCTAGCGGTTTTCTCACCGGCAAGAAACTCTCGTTTTTATCCGTGTTCACTGGTTTTTGGCCGGTGAGGCCGTGCAAAAGGAGCAATTGCAGTTGACCCGCGCCAGCAAATAAGTGCAATTTACCGCAGGCGGTTCCCTTTAGCTGAGACACGCAAAGGGGACGTTAAGAGGGAATACGGTGAGGCGTACCCATCAGGGACCGA
>CAYOEI010000170.1:0-4849 GCA_964402825.1 uncultured Hyphomicrobiaceae bacterium | reverse complement strand
AGGCTCCAGGGCGTGACCATCAATGACAAGCATATTGAGGTTATCGTCCGGCAGATGCTGCAGAAGGTCGAGATCGAGACCCCAGGGGACACTGAACTCCGCAAGGGAGAACAAATCGATCGGAAAGACTTTGATATGCGTAATGAGCAGACGAAGGCGAACGGTGGCAAGCAGGCGACTGCGAGCCCTGTTCTGCTTGGCATCACCAAGGCATCGTTGCAAACGAGTAGCTTCATCTCTGCCGCATCGTTCCAGGAAACCACCCGCGTGCTCACCGAGGCTGCGTTGACCGGTAAGGTGGATATGCTGGAAGGCCTGAAGGAAAATGTCATCGTTGGCCGTTTAATCCCGGCTGGTACGGGCTCCATGCTGAGCGAACTTCAGCAAGTTGCGGCCCATCGCGATGAACTCATTCTCGAAGAGCGGGCACGCGCCGCGGAGAAACGACTGGCGGAACAAGCCAGTGTTGAACCTGCATTGATAACCGAAGAGCCCGCCGAAGCCGAGGCTGAGGCTGAGGCTGAAGCTCCGCCGGCTGAATAGTCCGCCTACCGAGGTACAACACTAAAAGGGCCGCCCAGTCTGTGGCCCTTTTGCTGTTCGGTGGCAGGGATGAAGAAACTGGAATTCAACCCAGTTCAAATTACCATGGCGAAAAGAACGCCTGCGAGAACCGCGCCCACAAAAGCGATCACAATATAAGCGAAGAACACCGGCAACCTCACCAGTGCAAATACGGCGATGGCGGCAGGAATTGAACTTACGCCGCCAGCTATCAGAAACGCCATGGCGGCTCCAGGATCCATGCCCGCATTCACAAGCCCAGACATCAGTGGCAATGCGGCATACCCATTAAGATAAGCGGGGATTCCAACCAGTGCAGCCAGAATGATACCCGTCAATCCGCCTGAACCCAGGGAGTGGGCGATCACTTCAGCAGGAATGTAAGTCAGCATCAGGCTTTCCAGCAGGAACGCGAGAATGAGCCATTTGCCAAGAAACATGAAGCTGCGGCCCAATTCGCTGGCAAAAATAGACCGGCGGCCGGCGTCATTCCAGAAAGTCCAATGAATAGGTTTTGTACTGTGAAGAGCTGATGCGCCACATCCGCCATCGTCTATCCCTGGTTTTAGCGGATTGACGAACAGGGACGTATTTTTTAGTCCCAGCACCACGAAACCGCCCAGCAGCCCGACGCCAATGGCTGTCATGGTTTTGGCGATGGCAAAGGTCATTCCCAATGTCCCGGCGGTAAGAAGGAACATGGATGGGTCCATCAAGGGTGAGGATAGCCAGAAAGCCATCACAGCGGGCAGGGGAACGCCCATTGTCAGCATGGCGGCAATCAGCGGAATGACGCCGCAGGAACAAAACGGAGAAAGACCGCCAAGCAGCGCGGCCACCATGATCATCACGATCACATGCCCGCTGAAGGCGCGGGCGATCAACCGGTCGGCGCTGCTCGCCTTGGTATAAGCCGCGAGCGCAATGGCTCCGCCCAGGAATGGCAGCACAGCCCCGAACTGGGCAGCCGCGAATGCGATGGAGAGCGGAATTTGCGCGCGGTCAAATATGGCCAGCGCCGCCAGAACCGCGCCGGTCGCTATCCATGCGCTGTCGAAATTAATGTCTGGCAAATGCCGTCGCAAATTTGCAGTTATTCCGATGCTCATGGCTGAATAAGTTCCCGATCTGTAATTTCATGGTTTTCAAGCGAATCGGCAGCGGGCACTCCCTGACAGCAGTTTTCCGTGAGATAGTCGATCAAAGCCTTCATCACGGGATAATTGGCGGTATTCATAACCGCGCGCCCCGATTTTTGCTGGTTGACCAATCCCGCCCTCGTCAAGGCATCCATATGATGCGCCAGTGTCGAAAGCGGGATATCAATCTCACTGGCGATGCGCCCTGTTGACAAACCACATTCACCAGCTCGAACGAGAAGACGGAAAATATCTATCCGCGTCTCGTTGCCAAGCGCTGAAAAACCTTCCACAGCCCTATTTATTTGCATCTCAATACCGTTGACCTTCGTTATAATTACATTACTAGTTATATGGTTATTATAAAAGAATCAATCAAAATTATGAAGTCGCGGGTTTGACAGGAAGGGAGCTTAATATTTGCCAGGGGAGCTGGCGTATAACGGGCTGATCAGATGGCGCGAGGGTTGCAAGATTCTTTCATTTTTTTCCGTGAATTAGCTGTTGACGGATACCGGGAGCGTGCGTATGTTGCGCCAACTTTACGGCAGGCGGTAGAGTGCATTGTCTTGGGCGATTTTTTTTGATCGTTTCGAGAGCCCTCTAGACGCTGCCGTCAAATAACCGGATAAAAACTGGTACATGATCCTCGGACCGATCTTTCAGGCTCGTAAGATCCTCTGGTTTTTCAAGGTGCTGAGCGGCACGCAGATAGCGGCTGTCTCGGCTTTTGGTGCATGAGGCCATGGCGTTTGAGCCAGTATCCTCATCCATTTTTGTAATTTGACTCAAGAAGGCTAGGCATGCCGACTATACAACAGCTCGTTCGCAATCCGCGCAAGGCGCCCATAAAGCGTAATAAAGTACCGGCAATGGAAGCGTGTCCGCAGAAGCGCGGTGTGTGCACCCGGGTCTATACGACCACACCGAAGAAGCCGAACTCGGCGCTTCGCAAGGTGGCCCGCGTGCGTTTGACAAACGGTTTTGAGGTTACGAGCTATATCCCCGGCGAGGGCCATAACCTTCAGGAACATTCGGTGGTTTTGATCCGCGGTGGCAGGGTCAAGGATTTGCCAGGTGTACGCTATCATATCATTCGCGGCGTTCTTGATACTCAAGGCGTATCTGACCGCCGTCAGCGGCGTTCGAAATACGGCGCCAAACGTCCGAAGTAGAACCGGTACTCCGGCTTAGATCAATTATGGGAAGTGCATAGATTATGTCCCGGCGGCACAGAGCTGAAAAACGAGATATTATTCCAGACCCGAAATTCGGCGACGTCGTTTTGACGAAGTTCATGAATTCGGTGATGAAGCACGGAAAAAAATCCGCGGCCGAGCGCATCGTTTATGGCGCATTCGACCAGATGGAAGCCAAGGCCAAACAGAACCCGGTGGAAATGTTCCATCAGGCTCTGGAAAATGTCATGCCGACACTGGAAGTGCGCTCACGGCGCGTTGGCGGCGCGACATATCAGGTGCCCATCGAAGTGCGTACCGAACGCCGGCAGGCTTTGGCTATTCGCTGGATTATCACAGCGGCGCGTGGGCGTGGTGAAAATACAATGATAGAGCGGCTGTCGGGTGAGTTGATGGACGCGGCTAACAATCGGGGGACGGCGGTCAAAAAACGTGAAGATACGCATCGGATGGCAGAGGCAAACCGCGCCTTTTCCCATTACCGGTGGTAGCGGACATAGACAGGCAAAGTTAGAAAAATGGCACGCGAAACCCCCATCCAAGATTATCGTAATATCGGCATCATGGCTCACATCGACGCCGGTAAGACGACGACGACTGAGCGGATTCTCTATTACACCGGCAAGAGCCATCGCATCGGCGAGGTCCATGACGGCGCCGCCACCATGGATTGGATGGAGCAGGAGCAAGAGCGCGGCATTACGATCACCTCGGCCGCGACGACCACTTACTGGAACGGCAAGCGCGTCAATATCATCGACACGCCGGGCCATGTGGACTTCACAATTGAAGTGGAGCGTTCACTTCGCGTGCTTGATGGCGCGGTAGCCCTGCTGGATGCCAATGCCGGTGTTGAGCCTCAGACCGAGACCGTCTGGCGCCAGGCCGACAAATATAATGTGCCGCGCATGATCTTCGTCAACAAGATGGACAAGATCGGCGCTGATTTCTTTAAATCGGTGGAAATGGTCGAGGACAGGCTCGGCGCTGTAGTCGCCGTGGTCCAATTGCCAATCGGTGCGGAAAACAAATTTATTGGCATCATTGATCTCATCAGGATGAAAGCTGTTGTCTGGGTTGATGAAACCCTGGGCGCGGAATTCCACGATGAGGATATCCCGGCCGATCTCGCCGATCTGGCCGCTGAATATCGCGAAAAGCTGATTGAACTCGTGGTTGATCAGGACGACGATGTCATGGAAGCCTTCCTTGAAGGCCAGGAGCCTGATGAAGCGACCCTGAAGGGCTTGATCCGCAAGGGGACATGCATCAACGCTTTTGTGCCGATTTTCTGCGGCTCCGCTTTCAAGAACAAGGGCGTGCAGCCGCTTCTGGATGGCGTGGTGGATTATCTTCCCTCGCCGCTTGATGTTCCGCCGATCAAGGGCATTGACGTAAAAACGAATGAAGACGCCGTCCGCAAGGCATCTGATGACGAACCGTTCTCGATGCTGGCTTTCAAGATCATGAATGACCCGTTTGTCGGGTCGCTCACCTTCGCCCGGATTTATTCCGGCACGCTTGAGACCGGCCAGCGGGTGTTCAACTCCGTGAAAGAAAAGAAGGAACGCATCGGGCGCATGTTGCTCATGCACTCCAACTCCCGCGAGGATATCAAGGAAGCTTATGCCGGTGATATTGTTGCGCTTGCGGGGCTGAAGGATGTCACCACCGGCGATACGCTTTGCGCCCCTGACGCGCTGGTCATTCTTGAGCGCATGGAGTTCCCCGAGCCTGTAATTGAGGTCGCGGTTGAACCTAAAACCAAGAGTGACCAGGAGAAACTCTCGATAGCCCTTAACCGCCTGGCGCAGGAGGATCCTTCTTTTCGCGTATCTGTTGATCAGGAATCAGGTCAGACTCTGATCCGGGGCATGGGCGAGCTTCACCTCGACATTCTCGTTGACCGCATGAAGCGTGAATTCAAGGTTGAAGCGAATGTGGGTG
>CAYOEI010000169.1:0-4310 GCA_964402825.1 uncultured Hyphomicrobiaceae bacterium | reverse complement strand
CCGTGTCGCCCGCCATGGCCTCGATCTGGGCCGTGATATGTTCGACCTCCGGGACAAGCTCCGCTCCGTCGATACCTGGCGCGCTGGTATACAGACCCGCCACATCGGAGAGCAATATGAGGCAATCCGCGCTCATCATGCTCGCCACCCGCGCCGCCAGCCGGTCATTGTCGCCATAGCGTATCTCAGACGTCGCCACCGTGTCGTTCTCGTTGACGACGGGTACCGCGCCGATGCGCAGCAGCGTTTCCATGGTGGAGCGGGCATTGAGGTATCGCCGCCTCTCTTCGGTATCTCCCAAGGTCAGCAGGATTTGTGCCGCCACCAGTTTGGCGCTCCGGAAAGTCTCTTCATAGGCGTGAGCGAGGCCAATCTGGCCAACGGACGCTGCGGCCTGGTTTTCTTCCAGCTTGAGCGGCCCAGAAGGCAATTCCAGTGTTTTGCGTCCAAGCGCAATAGCGCCTGAGGAGACAAGAATGACCTGCTTGCCCCCGGTTTTGAGTGTGGCCACATCATCGATGAGCGAGCTGAGCCATTCCCTGTTAAGCGCGCCGGTTTTCGCGTCCGTCAGAAGTGAAGAACCGATCTTGATGACAATCCGCCTGGCGCTGCTCCACTCTGCTCTTACGGCTGCCATTGGACTTCCTGCTCTTGCAATTCGGCTTGCTTTTCTTCTTTCTTCGCGGCACCGATAGTCCGTGCGATGCGAAAAAGAATGTCGTCCATGCCAAGACCGGTGACGGCGGAAATGCAGTGCGCTTCGACCCCGTGCGCCTGTGACAATGCGTCAGCCGCTTCGCGCTGGTGCGCAGGCGAAACCGCATCGCATTTGGTCAGCACGACAATCTCCTGCTTTTCGTCAAGGCCCGCGCCATAAGCTTTCAGCTCGCCGCGTATGGTCAAGTACTCCGCCGCGACGTCTTCGCTGGTCACATCGATCAGATGCAGGATTGCCCGGCAGCGCTCTACATGCCCTAAAAACCTGTCACCGATCCCCGCACCCTCATGCGCGCCCTCAATGAGACCTGGTATATCGGCCAGCACAAAGTCCACCTCCCCTGCGCGCACAACCCCAAGGCCTGGATGCAGCGTCGTGAAGGGATAGTCGGCAATCTTTGGTTTGGCGCCTGATGTTGCCGCCAGAAAAGTTGATTTTCCCGCATTGGGCAGGCCGATCAATCCCGCGTCGGCGATCAGTTTGAGCCGCAGCCAGATGATCAGTTCCTCACCCGGCTCGCCGGGGTTGGCGCGGCGCGGCGCCTGGTTGGTGGACGATTTGAAATGAGTGTTGCCGAAGCCGCCATTGCCGCCACGCGCGAGAACGAGCCGTTGACCGGGCCGCGTCAGATCGCCGAGAAGCGTCTCATTGTCTTCAGCAAATATCTGAGTACCGGGCGGAACCTTAAGGAATTTGTCCTGACCGGCCGCGCCATAGCGGTTCTTGCCCATCCCATGGATGCCTTTTTCCGCCTTGAAATGCTGCTGGTAGCGAAAATCGATGAGCGTATTGAGATTCTCGACACACAGCGCGATGACGTTGCCGCCACGCCCGCCATTGCCGCCATCGGGGCCGCCGAATTCGACATAGCGCTCGCGGCGGAAACTGGTGCAGCCGGCGCCACCATCGCCGGAGATGACATTGACGCGGGCCTGGTCGAGAAACTTCATAACTGTACTCTAAAGCCTGTTGAGGTTCATTGTTTCACTATTGGTGTCTACCGGCGCGTCATACCCGGCGCAAGCAGCACCCATTCTTTTGGTGAAGCGTGGCTGGCTTTTGGTGAAGCGTGGCTGGCGCGCTCAATTCGCACCCCACTGCTTCAAGCTCACCCAGACAGCACGCTCCAGAACGAATTCTTCAGTCGCAAGCGTGGCGTTCAACGCCAGGCAAGCACTCATGCCTGAGCGGGAATGCTGGAATCCGCATTTCTCCATCACACGCCTTGAGCTGCGATTGGCCGCTGAACAGCGTCCGATGATGCGCTCTATATCTAGTGCGGTGAAGGTCATATCAATAACGCCCTGGGCCGCTTCGGTCGCCAGCCCCTGGCCCCAATAGGATTCCCCCAGAAAATAGCTGATTCTGGTCTCACCATAATCACAGGGTCCGATGCCGGCAGCCCCCGCCACAGCGCCTTCCTTGAGGATAATCACAAGGTCGACTTTGTGCGGATCGGTATTTGCCCGGGATGCGGCAATCCAGCTCTCGGCATTCTTTTCCGAATAGGGGTGCGGCAGGCTTCTCATCTGCGAGGCGATGGCCATATTGTTGGCGACCTCGGTGAAGGGTTTCGCATCTTCTGGTTCGGGTTGCCGCAAAACCAGCCTGCGGGTTGTTATTGGCAGGCTCCGAGCGAGTGCGTTTGGATTGCGTTGGCCGCTCTCTTCATGCTGCTCGTTCATCGGGTCTCTCCAGGTCAAAGAAAAAGGGAAGATGGCGCCCCATCTCCCCCTCATTTGACCTTTAACGATCATCCGGTTCGACAGAAGGCCGGCGGATCATCAATTTGAGATCGCCGCTATTTGGTGGTCATCGGATTTACCGAGACATACACGCGCCCCTTGGCTTTAGTGGCAAAGCTCACATTGCCCTCGCGCATGGCGAAAATCGTGTGGTCTTTGCCGATGCCGACGCCTACACCAGGGTGCCATTTGGTGCCGCGCTGGCGGATGATGATATTTCCCGGGATCACGTTTTCACCGCCAAATTTCTTGACGCCAAGCCGTCGTCCGGCTGAGTCGCGTCCATTGCGGGATGAACCGCCTGCTTTTTTATGAGCCATAATTTTTTCCTCTTGGACGCTCCCTATACAGTATCAGGGGCGTTTCGTCGTTATTTTTTTGCTGCGGGTTTCTTGGCGGATGCTTCCTTCACCGGCGCTTTCTTGGCGGGTGCTTTCTTTTCCGGCGTTTTTGTCTTGGCTTTTGCCTCGGGTTTGGCGTCGGCTTTCTTGGTTTCTTTTTTCGCCGGAGCAGGCTTGGCGACTGCTTTGGAGGGTTTTTTGCCGCCGGTTAAAATCTCGGTGATGCGCACCGCAGTCAGATGCTGGCGGTGGCCCTTCTTGCGGCGGTAATTCTTGCGCCGCTTTTTCTTGAAAACGATAATCTTATCGGCGCGCTTTTGCTCAAGGACCAGGGCCGCGACGCTGGCGCCCGATACGGTGGGCGCGCCTATCTGCGCAGGGCCTTCGCCGCCCAGCATCAGAACATCTTCGAACTGAATGATTTCGCCGGCCTCGCCGGCAAGTTTCTCGATTTCAATAACGTCGTCGGGAGCGACACGATATTGCTTTCCGCCAGTGCGGATGACTGCGTACATCGGATTTATATCCTTATCTGTTCCGCGCCCTGCGGCGCCGCGTGGTTTACGCGGACTTTGCTCTGTTTTTGAGAGCCTAATATCGGGCTGAGCCTCGGGCAGCGCATTGACGCGTTAAACCTTGCGGATTTCACGCGTTTCGCGGCGCACTATACGGATCGTGGCGGCCAAGTCAATTTGGACTTGAAAGCCGGTCTGGCGCTTCTGCCGGGGTGCAACCGGTCTCTGCCCGCCGGCGGGATATTTATGAGCTCATGACCTGGCTTCTTATCTTACAACCAGCACCGAGCAGATGGCGTGGCGCACAATGCGAGAAGCGGTAGAGCCAAGTAAATAATCCTGCAGTCCCAGCTTGTGCGAACCAACGATAATGAGGTCTGCCTCCAGCTTCTGCGCAACGTCGAGGATGGCGTTATGCGCGGCGCCGGATCGCACCTCAATGTCGGATTTGATGCCGGCGGCGCTGGCCAGCGCCTTCAATTCTTCAACCGCGTTCTCTCTGGTTTTGTCCAGGATTTCGCGCGGCACCTGCGAGGCGACATATGCCGGGACGTAGTCGATCACATTAACGAGTATAATACGCGCAACCCTGTTACCCATCAGGCGGGCAATCTCGATCATTGGCTTGCTTTTTTCAGAGTCCGTCAGATCGATGGGAACGAGAATTGTCTTGTACATGTTATCCTCCGCTTAAAGGCCGGGCAGCAGTAAAAATTGGCATCTGAGAGTTATACTTCAGATCCCGTATGGCCGAAAATTGCTCTAACCCTTGAAATATTCAACCACTCCCGATATCGAGTGTTCAGTCTCATGACCACGATCACTGAACTTCTGCGGAGAGGTGCCAGAGTGGTTGAATGGGGCGGTCTCGAAAACCGTTGAGCGTGCAAGCGTTCCGGGGGTTCGAATCCCCCCTCTCTCCGCCAGAATTCGAAATGCCACTTCGGTTACATACATAATTACATACACATTATAAATAACGTTACATATC
>CAYOEI010000168.1:0-7311 GCA_964402825.1 uncultured Hyphomicrobiaceae bacterium | reverse complement strand
CTCACAATAGCTGAGGGCTTAATCGCTGATCTTGGGCCTCATCTGCACGCTGAAAGCCCCGAAGCACATGAGGTCATTGATTGTGGCGGGCATATAGTGTGCCCCGGCCTCATAGACATGTGGGTGTTCTGAGGAGAACCGGGTTTCGAGCACCGTGAAACTCTGGAAACGGCAAGCCACGCAGCGGCGGCGGGCGGTGTGACGACAATCATTTGCACACCCGAAACCAATCCGGTCATAGACGATGTGGCGCTTGTGGATTTTGTCGAACGCCGCGCACGCGACACGGCGATTGTTCATGTTCATCCCATGGCGGCTGCAACTCGTGGCCTTGAAGGCGAAGAGATGACCGAAATCGGCCTTCTGAAAGAGGCTGGAGCGGTCGCGTTCACCAACGGAACATCAAGCATCGAAAGCGCGCGTGTCATGCGCCGAACGCTTGCCTATGCCAGGGACTTTGATGCGCTAATCGTTCACAATACCGAAGAGCCCGAATTGGCCAACGCAGGCGTTATGAATGAAGGCGAGGTCTCCAGCCGGCTGGGTCTTTCAGGAATACCCGGATCCGCCGAGGTCATCATGCTCGAGCGTGATATCGAATTGGTGGCGCTGACCGGAGGCCGCTATCACGCCGCACAACTTTCCACCGCTGCCGCGCTGAACGCGCTTCGGTCCGCCAAGGCGCGTGATCTACCGGTGACATGCGGCATATCAATCAATCATCTGACGTTGAATGAGAATGATATCGGCTCCTACAGAACCTTCTTGAAGATGCGCCCGCCGCTCCGGCCCGAAGAAGATCGCATGGCCATGGTCGCGGCGCTGGCGGCTGGCGATATTGACGTCATCGTCTCGAGTCACGATCCAAAAGACGCGGATGTGAAACGCCGCCCCTTTGCTGAAGCGGAAGATGGCGCCATTGGCCTCGAAACACTGCTCCCGGCGGCGTTGCGGCTATATCATGCAGGCCATATTGAGCTCCCCATACTGCTGCGGGCCATGACGAGCAATCCCGCCGGTATTCTCAATCTGCCCGGTGGCAAACTTCAAAAGGGCGCGCCAGCTGACCTGATCGTGGTTGATTTGGATACGCCATGGGTCGTGGATCCGGATCATCTGCATTCGAAATCCAAAAACACACCCTTTGACGAGAGTCAGTTTCAGGGCCGCGTATTACGCACCTTGGTCAACGGCAACACTGTGTATACTCTCACCCAGGACGCATGAAGCGAGGCATGTAAGCCACGCAATCTTACTGCCAAGGGAGTAACCAGGTATGCCGGACCCGATCGATTGGGGCCTTGCGTTGCCGTACTATAGTGCGGCTCTCGCTTTTGGATATCTGCTGGGCTCCATTCCATTTGGGCTACTGCTGACGCGGATCGCTGGTCTTGGCGATGTCAGGTCCATTGGTTCAGGCAGTATCGGTGCGACAAATGTGTTGCGGACAGGCAACAAGGGCCTTGCCGCGCTCACTCTCGCTGCGGACATCCTTAAAGGCCTGGCCGCAGCCATCATTGGACTGCAATGGGGACCTGATACAGGGATTATCGCCGGTTTTGGCGCCTTTATCGGACATCTGGTTCCGGTCTGGCTGAGATTCAGGGGCGGTAAAGGGGTCGCCACCTATATCGGCGTGCTGCTGGGGCTGCATTGGCCATCAATGCTCAGCTTTGCCGCGATTTGGCTGCTGGTGGCTGGTGTAACGCGTTACTCTTCCATTGCCGGGTTGACCGCCACCGCCGCAACTCCGGTTCTGCTTGCCTATTTCGGTCAATGGCAGGCCATGGAGGTGTTCGCGGTGATGACCATCCTCGTGTACTTGCGGCACTGGTCTAATATCGGCCGTCTTATAAGTGGCAAGGAGTCCAAGATCGGTGGAGCCTGACCAGGAAAGCAGCACAATTAAGAAAAATAAGAAAAGACTGCTGAATGACGAACAACGACTTAATTGGCTCCGGCTGATCCGAAGTGACACTATCGGACCGGCCACCTTTCGGGAATTGATCAACCATTTTGGCGGATCCTCCGCGGCACTGGAGGCTTTGCCCGAATTCTCCAAGCGTGGCGGAGGACGGCGCCCTTTCAGGCTCAGCTCACTGGCAGACGCCGAAGCAGAGCTGAAACACGCCAATAAAATCGGCGCAACACTGATAGCCCTTGGTGAACCGGACTATCCCGTCTGGCTGGCTGCAGTAGATGCCCCTCCTCCGCTAATTTACGCAAAAGGTAAACTGGAGCTGTTGCAACAACCCATGGTTGCGATCGTTGGGGCGCGAAACGGCTCTGCGATAGGCCAGAAATTCACCCGTATGCTGTCAGCTGATCTTGGCCGGGACGGATTTGTCATCGTCTCGGGTCTTGCCCGGGGGATCGACACGGCCGCCCACATACCTGCTCTGGAGCGCGGGACTGTAGCTGTTATGGCGGGCGGCATCGATTCGGTCTATCCGCCTGAGAATGAGGAATTGCAAAATGAAATAGGCAAGCGCGGCGTTCTGCTTAGCGAAATGCCGATTGCCTACAAGCCGCGCGGCAAGGATTTCCCCAGACGCAATCGGCTGGTTTCGGGAGTGTCTGTTGGTGTCGTCGTCGTGGAGGCTGCGAACAGGTCTGGATCACTTATAACCGCGCGCCTGGCGGGAGAACAGGGACGCGAAGTCTTCGCCGTTCCGGGCAATCCTCTCGATCCTCGCGCCGCGGGGACAAACAGGCTGCTGCGTGATGGAGCAGGTCTGGTTACCTGCGTGGAAGACATCACGTCAGTGCTTGCGCCAATTCTGGGGCGCAGGGTCGAACCTGCTGATTCTACAGGAACATTCGAGACAAATTCAGATTATCCAATTAAAATGGATATTGATCAGTCAGACAGGGAACGCGTTATTAGCGCTCTGGGCGTATCGCCCGTTGATATCGATGAAATCATCCGTGCGACAAGGTTGCAGGCGCGGCAGGTGCAAATCGTGCTCCTTGAACTCGATTTGGCGGGAAGACTTGAGCGCCATGGCAATCAGATGGTATCGCTCACTGATTCCGGCCAAGCATTGGAGCCGCATAATCACGCTACAGGCGTCCCCGCTGCTGTGCGGCGCTTTCCTCGATAGCCAGTTCGAGCACATAAGCCAGGAAGGAAAAATTTGCGGACTCCGCGAGTTTTTTCAATTCTTTTGTCATATCGTGGATATAAGTAGCCGAGTCCTGCCGTGAAATAGGACCATTTAGATTTGGGTTGGTGAGGCAGTCATCTTGCTCTTGGTCAACCGATGGGTATAGTCCCAGCGCAGACGGTTTGGACGTATCATAATGTTCTGTTACAGGTTCGCGCCTTTTCTTTTGAGAGTTTTTCATATGACCCTGGACCTCCGAATAGCTTTGCCGCCACAATAGTCGAATCTTCAAGATATAGATTAAATACACGTGTAAGTTGCATAATACAAGCTGCTCTATCTGGGATTTTTACACAGAATGTGATCCATCAATTGACAGAGTTGGCACTATTCACCATGTTCCATGCGCCCCGCATGACTAGATTGCGGGATGCGAGTATTTAAATCCGTGGGATTCAATCTCATGGCCGATTTTTCCGGAAACAAACAATATGAATGTAGTCATTGTCGAATCGCCGGCGAAGGCCAAGACCATCAACAAGTATCTGGGACCAAACTATACGGTCCTGGCTTCTTATGGTCACGTGCGCGATTTACCGTCCAAGGACGGGTCCGTAAAGCCCGATTCCGATTTTGAGATGACATGGGAAGTCGACGCCCAATCCTCAAAACGGCTCAATGAAATCGTGAAAGCTGTCAAAGGCGCCGACAAGCTCATCCTGGCGACTGACCCGGATCGTGAGGGGGAAGCTATTTCCTGGCATGTCCTGCAGGTGCTGGAACAGAAGAAAGCCCTTGAGGGGGTCGAAGTAGAGCGCGTGGTTTTCAATGCGGTAACCAAAACGTCCATTCTTGAGGCAATGTCGCATCCGCGCGATATAGATGCGCCTCTGGTCAATGCTTATCTTGCGCGCCGCGCGCTAGATTATCTCGTCGGTTTCACCTTGTCGCCGGTGCTTTGGCGCAAGCTGCCCGGCTCACGCTCCGCAGGGCGCGTTCAATCGGTCTCGCTTCGTCTTGTATGTGACCGTGAAGCTGAAATCGAACTCTTCAAATCACAGG
Source organism: uncultured Hyphomicrobiaceae bacterium (assembly GCA_964402825.1). GTDB lineage: Bacteria > Pseudomonadota > Alphaproteobacteria > Rhizobiales > Methyloligellaceae > UBA2767. Next base: position 3,142 of record CAYOEI010000168.1, on the reverse strand, counting down.
AATACTGGTCGATTGAAGCCACCATGGCGACAGGCGCTGGCGATATCTTCCCCTCGCGACTTGTTTCAGTCGGGGGTAAAAAGCTGGACCGTTACGATATTCCTGATGAAAGCACGGCGACCAAATACAAATCAGGGGTCGAATCTGGCGCTTACACAATTGGCTCGGTTGAAGCCAAAGCCCAAAAGCGCCATCCAGCCCCGCCCTTCACCACATCAACTTTACAGCAGGAAGCCTCACGCAAACTCGGCTTCAGCGCCCGCCAGACCATGCAGGTTGCGCAGCGGCTCTATGAAGGTGTGGATATTGGCGGATCGACCCAAGGGCTCATCACCTATATGCGGACCGACGGCGTACAGATGGTTTCTGAAGCCATAACTGCCTGCCGTGACATGATTGCCAGCTCTTTTGGCAAACCCTACCAGCCGGACAGCCCGCGCCTCTACAAGACCAAAGCCAAGAACGCCCAGGAAGCCCATGAGGCTATTCGCCCCGTGGATTTTGCCAGGGACCCGGACAGTCTTTCATCCTATCTCGATTCCGATCAGGCCAGACTTTACAAGCTGATCTGGCGCCGTGCCGTCGCCAGCCAAATGTCCAGTGCTGAGTTGGAGCGGACGGTTATCGATATAATCGTTCAGGGCGGTGACGGCATCGAATATGGCTTGCGCGCCAATGGGTCCGTGGTGAAATTTGACGGTTTTCTCAAGCTCTATGAAGAGGGCAAGGATGATAATGGCGATCGTGACGGGGATCGCCGTCTTCCCGCCATGGCCAAGGGCGAAACGCCAAGCGCGCAAAAGATTGATGCCACTCAGCATTTCACTGAACCGCCACCGCGCTACACCGAGGCCACGCTCATCAAGAAAATGGAAGAACTTGGGATTGGCCGTCCTTCTACCTACACTTCAACATTGAGTGTTTTGCGAGATCGTGAATATGTGCGGCTCGACAAAAAGCGTCTTTACCCAGAGGACAAGGGCCGCCTTGTCACGGCTTTCCTGGAAAGCTTTTTCAAACGCTATGTAGAATTTGATTTCACCGCATCGCTGGAAGAAAAGCTCGACCGGATTTCCGCTGGTGAGCTGGAATGGAAGGATGTCCTGAGGGACTTCTGGAAAGAATTTTATGCCGCGGTCGACGAGATCAAGGATCTTCGCATCACCGAGGTGCTGGACGCTCTTAATGAGATGCTCGGGCCACATGTTTTCCCGCAAGGTGATGATCCTGATGCGGACCCGCGAAAATGCACTTCCTGTGAAGATGGACGGCTGAGCCTCAAGGTTGGCAAGTTTGGCGCGTTCATAGGCTGCTCGAATTATCCCGATTGCCGTTACACCCGCCAATTGGCTGAAACCAGCAAGGACGGCGCGCAGCAGCTACAATCAGAATCAAAAATTTTAGGGCAAGACCCCGAATCCGGGCTTGATGTGACACTGCGCTCGGGCCGTTTTGGCCCCTATGTCCAGCTTGGCGAAGCGGTGGACGGCGAAAAACCCAAACGCGCATCCATCCCGAAGACTTTTGAGCTCGATACGGTAGATCTTCAGCGCGCTTTGGCCCTGCTTTCCTTGCCGCGCGAAGTTGGAAATCATCCTGAAACTGGAAAAGTCATCCTGGCGGGAATAGGCCGTTATGGACCCTTTGTGCAGCATGACGGCGTGTATGCGAATCTGGATACCCCGGAAGAAGTCTTCGAGGTGGGCATCAACCGCGCGGTGACCGTTTTGGCGGAGAAGAAAACCAAACGCGGAGGGCGTCAGACCACAGTCCTGAAGGACCTGGGAGAACATCCCGAATTGGGTGGCCCGGTCCAGGTGCTTGATGGCAAATACGGCCCTTATGTCAAACACGCCAAGATAAACGCCACTCTGCCTAAATCGGCAACAGCAGAAGAGATGACCATCGAGCAGGCGGTTGAATTGATCGCTGCCAAGGCAGCGAAGGGCAAAGGCAAAACTAAAGCTAAAGCCAAGGGCGGAGCCAAGAAGCGCAAGAGCACCAAAGCAACGGCTAAAGAGGCCGCGCCGTAAGGCGCCGGCTTGAGCCCCCGCGTGCCCAGGAAAAAGAAACCCGTAAAACCGGGTGCAAAACGCACCCGGCGCGCCACCTCAGCCCTGCCAAGCAAACAAGACATATTGAAGTTCATTCAGAACTCACCCTCTTATACCGGTAAGCGGGAAATTGCCCGTGCGTTCCAGATCAAGGGCTCGGACAGGATTGAGCTGAAACATCTTCTGAGAGAAATGGCCGATGAGGGACTCATTCAGGGGCGCCGCAAGCGTCTTACTAAAACCGGCGCCCTCCCCTCAGTTACGGTTATCGAGATCACCGGGCGTGATGATGATGGTGAGCTTATCGGTGGCCCCGTCAAATGGAATGAGGATCACGGGGCTCCACCGCGTGTGATCCTGCTTACCCGCCGCAATGATCCTGGCTCAGTGCCAGGTGTCGGAGATCGCATACTGGCCCGCCTTACGCCGCTTGATGAAGAAGGTGCAGACGGTCCGGCTTATGAAGCCAGGCTTATCAAAAAACTGCCGCGAGAAGCCGCCCATCTTCTGGGGATTTTCAGGACCGTTTCAGGAGGCGGCGGTGTGATTGATCCCATCGACCGCAAGCAAATGCGGGAATGGACTGTTTCACAGCATGACGCCAAAGAGGCGAAAGATGGTGATCTTGTCCGGTTTGAGATTGAGAAGGGACGTCATTTCGGCCGGGCCAAAGCCCGCATCGTAGAGATTTTCGGTAATCCCGATAGTGAAGGTGCAATCAGCATGATTGCGCTGCACAGTTTCGGGCTACGCGATGAATTTCCAGATTCCGTCATGGAAGAAGCGGAAAAGCTTACCCCGCCAGGATCAAGCCATCACAAGGATTTGCGCGACATTCCCTTCGTGACGATCGACCCGGCCGATGCAAAAGATCATGACGATGCGGTGTGGGCCGCTCCCGATGAGACACCGGCTAATAAGGGCGGCTGGATAGTCATGGTGGCGATTGCAGATGTCGCCCATTTTGTGCGGCCAGGCTCAATGCTGGACATCGAGGCCCTCAAACGCGGCAACTCCATCTACTTCCCCGACCGCGTAGTGCCCATGCTGCCGGAGCGCATTTCGAATAACCTGTGTTCCCTTCGCGA
>CAYOEI010000167.1:0-5048 GCA_964402825.1 uncultured Hyphomicrobiaceae bacterium | reverse complement strand
AACGCACCCGTAACCGCCGCCTCGTTCTGGCGGTCCACTCGGGCTGCTTTCGCCCTGGGCTGCTTTCCTTGATGCTGTTTCATGACAGCTATTTCATCACACTCATTTGCCCGAACATCGCGGGCCATTTCGCGTTGCGTAAAAATTAGCTCATTCAGTCCTTAACGCACGCTTAACCAAAAGCTATGTTTCATTACCTAATGTGGCTACGCAAAGATCGCAAGAGGTATGGAGTTGATCTGTTTCTTCTTCACTCTTCAATCATTCCTTCCATGAGGGAAACCGCATGGCCGCCAATGCGCACTTTGCAGAGTTTCCCGGCCTCGATTTCCAGCTCCTGAAAGATATTGCTCGGGCGCCCCATCTCAAATCCCTGCTCGATGATACCCGAATGCAGCCCGTCGCGCGGTTCATCAAAACGCGTAACCACTCCTGCAAATGCGGCCGCGGCGGCACCGGTTGCCGGATCCTCGGGAATGCCCATGGTTGGCGCGAACATGCGCGCGTGGAAAGCAGAATCATTATGGATTGTCTGCCGGCAATAAAGAAACGCATTGGGATGATCATTATCGCCAAACGCCTCGCGCCAATGCTGAAGCTGCGGCGCTGCGCGTCCTATGGCGTCAAGATCACGAACCGGCACAAACGTGAAAGGCACCCCGGATGAATATTGAGTGGCAATATGATTTTCAAAACCGATGTCATTCGGGGCCAGCCCCAGCGCCGCCGCCAGCCGGTCATTAGGGGCGGCCTCGCCCAGGTCTTCCGGCAACACCGGCACATCGAGCTCGGCAAAGGGCGCTTTGCCAGGGCGCAGGCGAACACCGATGCGAACCGGCCCTACCCCCTCTTCCAGAACGATAATCAAGTCTTCCTCGCGGTCCGAACCGCCGGTCTTTTGCAAACCCAGTTGAATAGCAGCGCCCACGGTCGGATGGCCGGCGAAGGGCAACTCGCGGCCAGGTGTGAAAATCCGCACCCTGGCGCTGTGCGCCTTGTTTTCAGGAGGCAGGATGAACACAGTCTCAGACAAATTGAATTCACGGGCGATGCGTTGCATCTCCGCCCCATCGAGCCCATCGGCCTCGGGTACAATAGCCAGCGGATTGCCCGCATATTCGGTATCGGTGAAAACGTCGAGCGTATGAAATTTGCGCGTCATGGGTGCCTCCTCGCGATGCGCGAGCTTACTTATTTCGCGAGCACATTCAACTGGTAAACCAGCAATATACCTATCCTGAATCAGGTGATGGGAGTTGGGCCTGCGCTTATCGCGCGGTGTTCCAGAGTTTGACCGCGCCCGAATACAGCGCGCCGCCAATCACGCAAGGCACTGCCAGGCCGGGAAAGCCCGTGGCGCTGGCGACGACGCAACCCGTAGCGATGGCGATGGAGCCGGCATAAGTGCTTCTTGTCCATTCGGCATCGCCAGGATGTTTGGCCTTTACCTTGTCAATGGCGGCGCGGGCTTTTTTGCGAACCTGATTGGCCTGAAAATTTTCCGCAGCGTCGATTACTTCCTGGAGCGGCCCGACAACCTCGCGTGGCTGGTACTTGATCTCCATCTTGTAAAGAGCAATCAGTCCCCGGTCGCGTTCCGCATTGGCGGCCAGCGTCCATTTCGCCATATGGCCCGCGGTAATCTTTCTGACCGCATCTTTACCTTCCTCGTCAGAAAAGGCCGCACGCACCTTGGACCATGAGAACTTGTCCGAACCGCGAATGTCGTTGGACCATGGCAGCGCGGAAATGATCCGCAATACCGGCTCATGATAACCCGTGGCGGCATAATATCCCCACAAGCTATCCAATACGAATGGCCCTTGATCCACGCTCAACTCATCCAGGGTTTTTTCCTTACCCGCGATATAGTCATTGATGAGGGGTTTGCGCAAAGGCATGCGTTTTTCAAATTTGGAGAGCAGCATCGGCCATTCCGGCAATCCGGAGAATGCAATAGCCTGGATGAGGATGGCCTGCTCTTTGGCCGGCATCGGAAACATCGCTGCAATCAACTTCTCGGCCCTGGGCTGATTAGACCCAAGCACGCCGGCGATAAATCCGATCAGGAGCCCCGCTTTTTCGGGATCTTTGAAATGCCCCTGCGTGCGCATGGCGTGCACGGCTTTGGGTACTTTTGAGGGTTGGGGATTCTTGCGATAATCATTGACCCATTGCATCAGACGTTCAGGTGTCGAGAATCGTGCCTCGAGCGCCTGCGCGGGCACCGTGAACGCCAGTATCAGAATCGTCAAAACAGCGGTGATCAAGGAACGCATAACTAACTCCCCGTACACCCCCCTAAACCCTGAAAATCCGGGCAAACGCTCTGCCTCTCGTTATGGAATATACATGAGATAGAAGCAGTTAACGCTGCACTATGGCTATAGGAGCCAGATATTGATGTCAATTTAGTGGCGATGACACTTCCCGGTTATGGTTAACGCCGCAAAAAGGGTGATGAGCCGGAATCCGTAATTCTGCCGAATTAATCAGGTATAATGATTTACACATGGTGGTTTCCCCCGCCATGAACACCAACAGGAGTATCAATCATGATTCGCAAAGCACTGCTCACTACCACACTAGTCATGCTTATGGCGGGTCCTGCATTTGCGGGCCAATGTCCAAATGACATGGCTGCGATCGACGCTGCGCTGCCCACAGCGAAATTGACTGATGCGAACAAATCCATGGTCACGGATTTGCGCGCCAAAGGCGGTATGCAGCACAAATCAGGCGATCACGCCGGATCTGTGAGTACGCTCGCAAAAGCCAAGACAATACTTGGCTTATAGAGCTGCCGGCTCAGACAGAAGTACCAGCATTGCGGCGCGGGTTGTCCAACTCGCGCCGTTTTTTTACCCACATTCCGGCATCAAGTGACCATCATTCCGGCAATAAGAGACCAACTTTACCTATTAGCCTCTCCAATTGCCGGCGAATGAGGGATTTACCGCCGGTTTTTAGATCGCGGTGAAGCGGAGTTGAGTATGGCGGGGAAAATACTGCGGGGCATGGCCAATGTAATGGCCGGAACATGTGCGATAGCGATGTTCGCAGCATCGCCCGCATATTCTGCAGATTTGGGCTCGAAAAGCCTGGGCGGGGCGACGGTGCCAATGCCGACTGCCGTTCCGATAAAGATATCAGCCTCATGGACGGGGCTGTCTCTGGGTGGACATCTGGGCGGCGCAACCGGCGGGGATGAAGACGTCGTTGGCGGTGCTCATCTGGGTTACAGCAGACAAGACGGTCAGGTCGTTTATGGCATCGAAGGCGATGTGAGCTTTGGGGAAGAAACTTTCGGCTCAATCCGTGGCCGTTTGGGCTTTGCCGGTGGCCGCTCCTGGCTGCTTTACGGGACAGCCGGCGTCGCCATTGGCAATCATGACGAGGGTTTGGTTGCCGGTGGCGGACTTGAGTACAGAGTAACCGGCAACACCAGTATTGGCGCCGAAGCGCTGTATTACGATCTTGACGAAGATTTCACGGTCATTCGCGGCCGGGTAACCTGGCACTTCGGCGGGACAAGCTACTAATAACGAATATCGGATCCTGTTGTTCAGGCGGGGGAAATCCGGACGGGCAAGGCGCGGAAATATTTATTTCCGCGCCTTTTTTCTGTCCATGATGAACTTGAACCTCAGGTCAGGCGATGTTACGCGAACAACTCGTTTGGGGGATCCTGGTGTTTAACTTCAGCTTGAGTACGCTCAAGGGCGATATATTCGGCGGCCTCACCGCAGCGGTCGTTGCCCTGGTGCTGCTGGCCCTGAAGTCGCTCGGGGTTCTGGACGGATTTGCTCGCGACCACCAATTCGCAAAACGCACCGACGCAATCAATGCTGCGGTCAAGGTTGCCCTCGGCACATAAAAACGCCCGGCAAAAACCGGGCGTTTATCTCATGAATTCAATCAGTTGGTGTGCCTTAGTTCTTTTCCTTGTCGACAAGAGCGCCTTCGGCAATCCATGGCATCATGGCGCGGAGTTTCGCACCCGTCTGTTCCATCGGATGAGCGTCGCACTTGGCCCGCATCGCCTTGAATGATGTCTGGTTGACCTTGTTTTCCAGCATCCAGTCGCGGGTGAAGCGGCCCATCTGAATGTCTTCCAGCACCTTCTTCATGGCCTTGCGGCTCGACTGGTTCACCACCCGGGGACCCGAAACATATTCACCATACTCGGCCGTATTGGAAACCGAATAATTCATATTGGCGATGCCGCCTTCATAAATGAGATCAACGATGAGCTTCACCTCGTGGACGCACTCGAAATACGCCATCTCCGGCGCATAGCCCGCGTCCACAAGCGTCTCGAACCCATTGCGCATCAGCTCGACCAAGCCACCGCACAAAACGGCCTGTTCGCCGAAAAGGTCGGTCTCGCATTCTTCGCGAAAGCTGGTCTCGATGATGCCGGCGCGCCCGCCGCCAACGCCGGCCGCGTAAGAAAGCGTCAAGTCATGGGCATTGCCCGAAGCATCCTGGTCAATCGCCAGCAGACATGGCACGCCCGCGCCGCGCACATATTCAGAGCGCACCGTGTGGCCGGGGCCCTTAGGCGCCACCATGCAGATATCCATATCCGCGCGAGGCTCAATCAGGTTGAAATGTATGTTGAGGCCATGCGCGAACAACAGCGCCGACCCTTCGCCCATATTATCCTTGAGGTCCGCCTCATAGATATCGCCCTGCAACTCATCAGGCGTCAGCATCATCACAACTTCGGCCCATTTGGCGGCATCGGCGACGGTCATCACCTTGAAGTCCTCACCTTCCGCTTTCTTGACTGAGCCTGAGTCCGCCCGAAGCGCCACGACGATATCCTTGACGCCGGAATCGCGAAGGTTCAGCGCATGCGCATGGCCCTGGGATCCGTAGCCGACGATGGCGACTTTTTTGGATTTGATGAGATTGAGATCGGCGTCGCGATCATAATATACGCGCATATCACATGCCCCTTATTCATTCTAAAGTTTGGAGTTTGAATTCAGTTGAAAGTTCTTAGCCGGCACTTTTCATGAATACCTTTACATGGCTTCCTT
>CAYOEI010000166.1:0-7000 GCA_964402825.1 uncultured Hyphomicrobiaceae bacterium | reverse complement strand
TCACCCGTGATCTCTTGCTCAACCATCTTGCAGCGACGAAAAGCATGATCAATGATCTGCTGATTCGTAAAGACGGTCGAACCGACTGTTCCTGACGTTGCCACCGTTACCTACTTTTTTTTGAGCCCATGTACCTTGCGTCTTCGACTCCACTTCCTCCTGCTTGTTTGTTGTAACCGGTGTACGGTTTGCGCCCGCGACCTGTCGGGTGACTCTTTTTATCACCAGCAGCGTAACCACCGTGGGCGTATTCCATGAGTCCACCTCGGGCCTTCACGCCCTTGGGCATGCCCTTACCGGAGGCTCTGCGACGAGCGGAAGCACGCACTTTGTGCACACCACCTTTCATGTAGCCGCCTTTATTAAGCCCAGGTTTCAGACGCTTGGTGCCGCCTGCCTCGATCTCGGCCTGGTTGCGACCACGACGTGCAGGCTGGTTACCGGTATCCATGGTGTCCTGCTTGCCACTCTTCTCGACGAACTCGCTGGAGGTGTCTTTCACCTGACCACCGTAGGCATAACCCATCTTCGCGCCTTCGCTCTTCAGCTTGTCGTGCGTTGACATCTTGCCACCGTGCTTCTTTGGCACGCTGATCTTAACGTCATCAACTGAGATCTCACGCTCAGGACCCATGAAGCCACCCAGCTGCTTTTTCACGACGCCACCGTGCTTCTTGACGCCCTTCGGCATCTTTTTGCCCTGCTTGCCTTTCGGGCCAGACTCCAGCTTCGGATACTGGTCACCGGGCTTGCCGTAGTAGCCGCCTTCCGCGTACTTCATCTCACCACCGTGTTTCATGTCGGCTTTACTGGCATAAGCAGTTCCAGTCGTCTTCACGCGTCCGCCGCGCTGGTAGCCGCGCACTTTATGCACACTCGGTTCCGCAGAGCCAGTGAATCCCTGTTCCTTCGGGAAGCTGAACTCGGATACGTATGTAAGTCCAACGTTCTTCGTCATCTCTTTCTCCTACTTAATTAAGGTGTAAACGAGGCAACAGACTGAGTGTTCTGATCCCCTTCTATAAAAATATCTCCGTTGTCAGCTCTGTAGAACATTCCCCTCGCTATGCTAACTGGAGCTGGTTTCGTCAAACCTGTCACAAAATTCGTTGCTGTAGACACGTCGAATGGCGTCGTGAGATCCCAAGAACATAATAAATTTGTTGTCGTGATACTGTAGAGTTTAGTTCCGTCCGCAGAGAGTACGAACGTATCGACGCCGACACCAGCATCCACCGACATGTCGAAAGTTTCTACTGGCGTAGTGATAAGCGTAGTGATGTCGAACGGTGTAGGAACAGAATACCCATCAAGGAGTACACCTGCACCACTCATTATCCAACACTTTAACCCGTCTGACTTCCAGGCCATCGCAGCCATACCAGTCTTGACGAACTTTGATCCCGTCGATGCACCAATTGTGGAAAGATCGAACGGAGTAGAAAACGGCTCTTGTCTTATTATATTGCCACTACCGCTACCAAAGATTGAAATGATCTTCGTACCATCAGGCGTGATGAATATGCCACGAGGATCGTTCCAGCCAACTGTGTCAGATGCAGTCAGTGTCCAATCGGCAGAAAGCAGACTATACGCTACAGCGATGTCATGCTGATCCACTCGGTTAGAACTATCTCGCGCTGACCAAGCACGAAGTCCATCAGCTTTGTAGAATAGACTAAACCTAAATCCACCACCGATGGACTCCGGATTACCAGCAGTCTGAAGTAAAGTATAGACATTCGCAGGATCACCCGGCACGACGGCAGGCGGACCTCCTGTCACCTGATTGAAGGTCGCATCAGCAGCGGCGACCGAGTCGTCGGTCACAGCAGCCTGCGTGACACCGACCATCAGACGAGACCGGCTTGAACTACCCTCAGGATCGCTGTACCAACTCCAGAGTTGGTTAGTAATCTACAGGCGCTGACGGGAGAGATGAACGTTGCATCTGCGTCAGCAGTTATGTTAGTGAGATCAGGATGATCCGTGTAAACGAAAGGTCCAAAACCGTCAAAGATATCGTCGAAGGTAAACTCAACCGTGACATCCACCGTCCCCGTAATATCAACGAACAGACTTACGTTGAACGGAGAGATGTACTGGTCCAGTGGGATCTCTTGTGAAGCTCCTACTCCATTCGTTCCGACTTCTACATCCGTACCGAAAGAGGCATCAGCCGCAATCTGCGTCACGGTCAGGAAGTTGAGTTCGGTCGCGACTGTGCCAGCGTTCGGTCCCGCGATAGTCTCGCTGATCGGACGGTTTTGTTGATCAGTACCCGTGATCGTAAAATTCGTCGCACTGATGTTGCCCGCAGACTCCAGTTCGACCTGACGCTGAACATCCAGCGTTGCGACACCTGCAGTGACAAAGACTCCGTCGAGAGTTAGATCACCCGCTGCTCCTAACTGTTGATCAAGAGCAATGCCATTGGGATCAGCGGCATCCAGTTGCCGTGTTAGTTCAATGGGTCTCATGTCAATTCCCTCCTCAGGGTGAAGAGTGAATTACGCCCTTTCTTTCGCCATAAACACGAAGTCCACGTCCATGACCTTAGACACCGCTTCACCGTTCTGCACGCCGAAGCTGACCGTTAGTTCAGTCGTCACGAAGTTGGTAGGCTCAATGAACCCAAGCGGCACGCCATCAACGCCAAAATAGAAGCGGGAGATGGCATCCCAGTACCACTCCACGGTGAGGAACGTCGCATCCACCAGGGTGGCTATTGCCAACTCATCGTCCTGCACACTACCTATCGCGTGGTGGAAGTCGAGGTTAGCGTCACCATCGTCGCTCTGGAACCAGACACCGTCGGATACCGCAAGCGGTGCTGTATCGGTGATCTGCATGCCCAGGACGAACTCGGATTGGATCACCTCGTTGAGCGCGAATCTGGACCTGAAGTAAGCCTTGCGGCTCGCCTCGATGGTCAGGCTCTCGCCGACCTTGTTCTGGAAGGACGCGTCGTTGTCTGCCGCTGCGTTGGTGATTTGTAAGACACCTCCGTCAGCATCAGTCAGAAGTTGCGTCGCCGCTCCCGTTTCAGTGACTACCCAATCAGCGGCGAGGTAGTAGTCGAAGTCTTCCATGTAGGTGTGGTGGCGAGTCGGATCTAGCATCGCCATAGCTTGGAAGAGGCTACTGTCGGGTCGGTTAGTTAAACCGTTCCCAAAGTTCGTAATTATGCTGTCACGTAATGACATTTCATTCTCCTAAAGTTGGTCGCTCCCATTTCACGTCTGGGAGAAGTTAGGGGGCCATTTCACGTCTGGCCCCCACCTTCTTAGGTCCCTCGTTCAGAGACCTGGAGTACCGAACACTGCTCGCGGATCGGTCCAGTCCGGAATGTAACGTTCCGTGGACTTGTACCGCATGCTGTCGGTCTCAAAGTCGCCTTCCATCGACTTCTCCAACCCACGACGCATCATCAACTGCAGACCACGAGGTGCATCCGTCTGGATCCACCATGCAGTCGTTGAAGTGATACGCGACAGATTAGCCTGACCCTGAGACAGGAGTCCCATCGACAAGATCGGGTTGATGTCGTTGTTTGCAGTCCCTGCACGAAGCACAGACTTTAGAAGGACTTCCGCCTGGAAGACCTGGCTCGGACCAGTAACAATCTTGAGCGGCTGCAAACGGATCCGCTTGCCGTTATTGTCCACGGCATTGCGAATCTGGATGAGCAACTGCTCAAGCGACGTCTGCGATAAAGCAGCAGCAGTCGTCAACAGGTTCGAGAACACACCACCCGCTGTGCCTCCCGGCGCAATTGGATGGTTGGTCACGTTAAGTGCTACGCCATCACCTCCGACGAAAGCACCGTTGAATGCCCGGTTAAGGATATTCGCACACAGTGTTTCCTTCGTCTCGATCATAGACTGAGCGAGATGCTCGGAATAAATTCTTCCGATGCGGATGTGATCGCCGTCTTCGACCAGAACTTTGGTCAGCGCGAACGCTAAGCCAAAGACCTTATAGACGTAACGCTGAATGAACAGCACTCCGCCTGCGTCGAATGTGACCGGAGTGCCATCAGGCATTTCCGGCGCAGCGTTGAAGCCGAACAGGACCGGCTCTTCATGGTACGACCGGGGGGTACCCGTTCGATCAGTGAAGACACCTTTCCATTCATCGGCGCGTTGGTTATAGATTCCGTCAAATGTCTCGTTCAAGATCGGCTCGACAATCGACCGGAAATCTGTGGACCTCATTGGTACCGCCATGATTTAGTCTCCTGTGATGAGCCGATTAGGTCTTGACCGTCGTGTACTGATTAAAGGCATGCTCAGCAATCTGCACCTGCGCGATGGTGAACAAGTCACCAACCACGTTATCAGCTGCAGGGTTGATGCCAACTACGCGGAGCGTAGCGGCAGCGGCACTGAGACTACCAGTATTCAGTGAGACGGAAGACAAGCCGGTCGTGAGATTCCCAGCCAGCGCATTGTAATCTGCCATATCCCCGATGTTGAGCTGTGCAATAGGCCCATCACCTTGGATCTCGTAGATCGTCTGGGCGTCACCAACGTAGTAGGCGACAATCTCTGTCGCTACCGTGTTGGCTTCCCAGAAGTTGCCGACGCGTCGTCTGCCATCTGTCCCGGTGAACTCAACGCCTGCAAAGACGCCGAGAACATTGGAAGCAGCCGCAGCAGCAGGCACAAGAGCGCCCGTTGCGTCGTCAATACGCACTGGAGAGAACTGAAAGATCGTCGTGCCGAAGCCGCTAATTATCGTCGATTGCTGCTGACGAAGGATTCCTGAAGGATGAAAAGCTGGCTTCAACCCGAACGGAGATGCTACAGAACTCATGAATTTCTCCGAATGCTAGATTAAAGTTCATCCAGAGCCTCCCCCGTAGCAAGAGCAAACGGAGGTGGTTCTGGTGCCACTCCCAATGCTGCTGTGCCATCTTCAAGTTCCAAGTTTACCTTGCCGCGTTTCGCTGCGGCGTTCATCTCAGCTTCCATAGCACGGAGCTGACTGCTGAGCTTTTCCTCTTCATTGAGAGGTTGCTCGTGATGATTGATGTACATGTACTGCTCGTACAATTCGAGAGGAAGCTTGAAAGCGATCATCTCATTGACACCAATGCAGCCTTCCCACTCACCGGTCTTAAGAGACGCATGGTCCCAACCAGGTATGTCCGCTGCTCTGATCGGCTCGTAGCCCAGCCGAACGCGCGCATGAATCGGATCTCGTGGAGTTTCCGTGGTCAGCCAACAAACGTGGTAACCCTCGATCTTCGGAATGTCTGGCAATGCAGATTGGAAATATTGCTGGCGAAACTCGGCCACCCTTTCATCGTCTGACAGTTCGCGGGCTTGCGTCACATCTCGGTCCTGCATGTGACGATCTGCACGTACTCCCGATTGATCGGAATTCAGTCTCGTGTCTGTTCTACGTCGTGCTGCCATGATTATGCTCCCGTCTCAGCTGCTGCTTCAGCATCGTAATCCGCGTACGACTTCAAGTACTTGTTGCGGAGCACTGGATCGTCCCATACACCAGCCTCGATCATTGCTGCCTTGCGATCCGCGCTGATGTACACCTCGTTCTTCTTCAGCGGACGTTCACGTCCTCCTGTTCGGAACTGAGGTCCACGATTTTGGCCTGAAGGTCTCTGCTGCCCGTTACCGGACCCTCCTCCATCACCTCCATCGCGCTTACCGGCACGTGAATCGTACCGTTTAGGTAATGCTTCTGCGGTACGAGCACGCAGCTCGTCCCAGTAATCTTTGTTAGTAGGGTGGAACCCTTCTTGGACCAGCGAGCGGTCGATCTGCAATACAGTGACCGAATCCTGATCGCGACCGGCTGGATCCCACCAGTCGTTATCGACCATGAACTGCTGCGCATGTGCTACATGACGCGGGTCCAGGTCGCGTGCCGGTGAATCTTGACGACGCGCAGCGGGCTGAGCCAGGTACTCTTTCGCCTGTTCGAGATCGCGCAGGTTGTCGCGAATCGTGTCACGGTGATCGAGTGCTTCAGCGAGATTCTTTCCGTCGTTCGCTGCGACTGCTTGCTCAATAACCTGATTGGCGAGCTGCATATCAGATCGAGCTTTGTTGATACTCTGATCAACAGTGGCAATTTCACTGCCAGCGATGCGTGCGTCGGTCTCTTGCTCGAAGTGACTGAAGCGTTGCTCCAGATCTGCATTTCGAGTACGGAGGAAATTCAGTTCACGTTCAGTACGACCACGTGCTTCCTTCTGACGCTGACGACGGGTCTTGTTCTCAGAGCGGCGTCGCTCCTTTTTATCTTCCTCACCTTCCTGGTCGCCAGCAAGACGTTCATCTTGTTGTTCCTCGCCTTCGTCCTCATCGAGGTCATCGTCATCTACCTGATCCTTACCAGGCTCTTCTTCGACGGCAACGTATTCCTCTTCCTGCTCGTCGTCTCCAGGTTTGACGTTTTCATTTTCGGGGGACATGCTCTATCTCCTACAGATAAGCGATGACCGATAACGGGTCACAAGTTATTTCACCGATGATGTCGAGATCGTTGTAAATCACGAAGCACGCCTGCTCTACGCCGGTTGCCTGACGCACGGTGTCTGGTATATCGACCTTCCACTTGTCGCCTCCGTACTTCGGAGTGCGCACATAGGTTCCGACCTTACACCAATCTCCTTCCGGCCAAGCGTCAAGAGTGTCGCGATTCTTAAAAGCAACTGGTCCAAGCATAGTGACTTTAGCGACCTGAGTGTTCCAGAACTCAGTCTCCTGGGCATCATCCGGAACGATGATCCCACCCTTCGTGACCGCACACGGTGAACGCTTCTGAACTAAAATTCGCGAGCCAAACGGTACCAGGCCAGGATCGACCTCCGGAAAGGCCTGCTCAAGTGAATCGTAATCCAGCATTGTTCGTACGCTTGCTACCATGGTCTCTTAGGTCTCGTCTTCTGCTTCTCCAACCACTTCTTCGAACAACTGCTCGGCGCGACACAAGCCGTGTAAGGTGCCGCATGCTTCACCGTATCCGA
>CAYOEI010000165.1:0-3632 GCA_964402825.1 uncultured Hyphomicrobiaceae bacterium | reverse complement strand
TATCACTAAATGGTCACCGAAATAGATCGCCTGTTGGCAGCGATCACACCGGCTCCAGTCAAGCCATGTCTATGGCGTAACGGCAGGCAGTTTCGAACCTCCAGAAGTGCCTGGAACCAATAGGGAGAGTGGCTCGGAAATCTCAAAGACGCTCGAGACAGCGAGTTCCCGGTCAAGAGGAACGCCTTCCCGTTCGGCGCGGCGACGCAATTGCTCAGTGTGAATCTCCAGCACCTCCCTATCGAACGGCATATCACCTGGATCAAGTATCCTCAGATATCCGTTGGCGTCGCGGGCCGGCATCACCCGGCTCTTGATATACCGGTTGGGAGACCACGGGATATCGACGATGCCGGCTTCGCAGGCGCGCACTGTCCCCACCGCAATATCCCCTTCGCCAATCTCCAGCGTCGCGTCGAGAATCGGGCGTACCTCGCGTTTGATCAGATCGACCTCGGCAACAAACTCCGGATGGTCGTCGAGCCGGATTTGCCGGGCGAGATAAATCGCCATCCGCGTCATGCGCAGGCCCTCCGCATTCACCTGCGGTGTGGGTATGCCAAAAGCTTCATGAGTGCTCTTGGTTGTCACGCTGGCCGCGCCGCCGATTGCCGCCAGCGTTCCGCCATATGCAACCAGCGCGGCGCATTGTGCATCGTCATGAGGCCAGGCGCCCATCCAGTGCAGTGAGATAATCGGCGTCGAAACATTATCGAATCCCGCGCGGGCAAGATATTCCTGCGCCAGCTCCTTGCAGGCGCGGATTGCCGCCGCGTCCTGAATAAGGTGCAGGGTCTGGCCCATCTCCAGGCCGTAGCTCCTGACCCCCTGGGCCGCAGCCAGCAGCGCATCGATCACGCAGGTGATGATGGCGATGGAAGGGGGAATATTGGTGCCGGTCAGAAAGCCCGGCTGGCGGCGGTGCAACTCGACGCCTTTCTCCCCGTAAAGCGCGGCGAGACGGTCAAGATACTGATAGTTGCGGATACCCTCCTCGATGGTCATTTCCTTGGTATAGGAGGTTACATAAGCCAGCCCTGAGCCGAGATAGCCGGTATAACCCGCCGCATAGCCAACTTCGCCGGTTAGCCGCGGCATGGAGGTTCCTGAAAGTACGATACCCGGTTTGTCGATGGCTTCGATGAGCTGGCGGGTGCGTTTGGGACCATAGTTCACCATCGGGAAGCCGTTCAGCATCGACCGGCCTGCTTTTTCCGATTCGGTTATGCCGGCTTCCGCCTGCTCCCAGTGTTCATTGCGCGTGTAGCTATCGGTGGTCGTTGGCACCACGTCGGCATGGCCGTCATTGTCGAGCGTTTTCATCAGCTCAATCTGCAGTTCCAGCGTACCGAAACCACCCCGGGGCTGGGTCAGGCAGCGTCCTTCGGCTTCGGCTTGGCGCATCACCCAGGGCAGACGTTTATGATCGGGCAGCGAGAGGTGATACTCCACCGCCTCATCGATATCGACCTCCGCCCCGGTCGGCCAGCGCGCCAGATTCTCCTCGCGTAGTTTTGCAAACAGATCGCCGGGGATCTGCCCAGCGGAAAAGGGCCGCAGTTTCTTATCCAGAGGTGACGCGTAGCTCATTCTTCCCCCCTTTCACGTCATTATCGCTGACCGGCTCAAGTGAGGCGCGCGCGAAATCGAATGCCGCTTCGGGCTCCACCTCCGCCAGCAGACCGGCGGCGTAGAGCAGGTAATTTTTATCGACCAGCAGCGCCGGATTGCGAGGGCGCAGAGAGCCCGGCTCGTCCTCGCAGTAAACGCAGCCCGACAGGATCGACGACGGATTGCGTCCGTAGACCAGCGCCCCGCCGGTACCAATCACAGTTGCCACCGGGCTTAAATCCTTACCGCGTTGAGCCGCCACCGGTCCGTTGAGCGTGTGTACGATCTCCACGGTGCCCGCGTGGCGTGTCACGGCGATGCGGATGGCGCACTGCGCCAGCGCGGCGTCGAAGGCGCGTTCCTCCTCGCTCTCTGGCAGGCGTTCCACGTCGGCGGCTATCCGCTCAAGAAAGGTGTCAATATCAGGAGTGTTAGCTCCTGCAAGAGCAGCCACTGCGTCCTGGCCTGCTGCCTCGATGATCTCGCCTGCATTGTGACGCATGCCGAGATCGCCTTCGACAGTGCGTTTCGCGAACGGTTCCGGCAATCCCTGCTGCAAGATGCGTCCCTCGGTTGGATCGCCGTCCGCGACTGAATAAACATCGGTGGTGGCGCCGCCGATATCGACCACCAGCAACGGCCCAAGTCCGCCGCGTCCGTGCGGACCATCGCTCAACAGTTTTGCCGCCTCAAACACGGCGGCTGGCGTCGGCATCAGGAGCTCATCGAAGTATTCATGGGCCCGGTCCAACCCCTTGGCGTTGACAATGCGGGCGATGAAGACGTCGCGGATTGCCGCCCTGGCGGGTTCGATATCAAGCGTCCCGAGGGCGGGCATCACATTGCCGGTTACGCGCACATCTTTGCCGGCATCGGCTAAGATGACTTCGGCATCGTCGGCTGCCGACCGGTTGCCCGCGACAATAATGGGACATGCAAGCTTGGAACCGGCAAGGATTTCCGCATTATGCAGGATGACCTCGCTATTGCCGCCGTCTGTCCCGCCGGCAAGTAAAATGATATCTGGTTTGTGCCCGATTATACTGGCCATATCGCGCTTCGAAATCTGGTACGCGAAAGTGTCCACCAGTCTCGCGCCAGCACCCAGAGCCGCGAAGCGCGCGGCCTCCGAGGTGAGCTCCTTGACCAGCCCCACGGTCACCATCTTCAAGCCGCCGGCAGCGCTGGAGGAAGCGAGCCGGTACCGGAAATCCGGCAGCCGGCCCAGCCGCTCCTCCAGATCGCCGAGTGCGGCCTGCATGCCGATGGTGACATCGCTCGATACTGTTGAGGGCCCTTGGCCCGAACCGAGCAGCGTGCGGGTCTCCAGATCGACCGCACGCAGCTTGGTATAGGTGCTGCCGAAGTCGATCAGGAGAGCCGCTGGATTGCTCATCTGTCTGCTGCCAGGTCCGGCGCATCAGCATCAACCGCCCGTTCGGCAAAATCGCGCGCCAGGCTTTCAATGACCTGATTGGTCCGGGTGCCCGGCGGGAAGGCCCGGTCGAAGCCCATATCCAGAAAACGCCGTTCCACTGAGTTCCAATCCTGTTTCCCGACCACCAGATTGCCGCCGACATACAGCAGGATATCCTGCAAACCCGCTTCAACGCACATATCGCGGAAGCCCTGGCAGTCGAGCTCTCCTTGTCCGTAGAGAGAGGATACCATGATCGCATCCGCCGCCGTCTCGATGGCAGCCTTGACGAAATCCTCCGATGGGGTGAGCGCGCCGAGCGCAACCACGTTGTAGCCGGCATCTTCAAGGGCCATGGATAATATACGGTTGCCAACGATGTGGGTGTCGGAGCCGATGACGCCGGTCACCAGGGTGTGTTTGGGCATTTCAGGAGCATCCGTCATATCTGCGATCCCGCCATCTGGCTGGCCTTGCCAAAATGCACGCTTTGAATTGTCTGGCTTTTAAGCGCGCTCTCGCCCATTTTTGCATCCCTTTACCGGTATTGAGGGTTCGGACTTTGATCCTCCGCCATAGTATTTTACATACATACCTACCTACA
>CAYOEI010000164.1:0-4083 GCA_964402825.1 uncultured Hyphomicrobiaceae bacterium | reverse complement strand
AGGGGCATTCACTGATGATCCAAAGTCGCTCGCGTCTCTGGATGAACTGGCAAACTCACTGGGCCTGTAGGCCTTCACAGATCACGAGGAATTTAAAGGGACAATGACCCGGAAACAGCGCAGATCGGTTTTGATTGGAGTGTGCCTGGCGGTGCTCGGCCTTGCAGTTGGGCTTGTCATGTTTGCGCTGGAAGATTCAATTGTCTTTTTCTACAGCCCGAGCGATGTGGCGGAAAAGCGGATCAAACCTGGTCAGCGCATCCGGCTTGGCGGTCTGGTTGAGGAGGGAAGTGTCAAGCGCGGGGAGAAGACAACTGTACAATTCACCGTGACAGATACGGCCAAGACGATATCCGTCATGTATACAGGTGTTCTGCCGGATCTGTTCCGCGAGGGTCAGGGCGTGGTGACAGAAGGTAAGCTCGGGAGCGATGGCGTTTTTATCGCAGATAGCGTCCTGGCCAAGCATGATGAGAATTACATGCCGCCGGAAGTTGCCGAAGCCTTGAAGAAACAGGGCGTCTGGCAAGGTGAAGGGACTAAGACGAAGCCGAACTGATAGTCAGGTGAGGGCCTCGGGAGGAGTTAAAATCAAGTGATTGCCGAGATCGGCCATTTTGCTTTGATACTGGCGCTCGGCGTGGCGCTGGCCCAGACCATACTGCCTGTCTGGGGGGCGCAGCGGCGCGATTATACACTCATGCGTGTCGGCGTCCCCGCAGCGCAGGCGCAGTTCTGTTTGCTGCTGATGGCCTTTCTCGCCCTGATGACGGCCTATGTCACCTCGGATTTCTCGCTACTAAACGTCGTCCAGAATTCTCACTCCGCAAAGCCGCTGCTTTACAAGATAAGCGGTGTATGGGGAAATCACGAAGGCTCTATGCTTTTGTGGGTTCTGATCCTGGCGCTGTTCGGGTGCGCCGTGGCTGTGTTCGGGCGCAACCTGCCGCCTGATCTCAAGGCCAATGTGCTTGGTGTTCAGGGCTCTATCTCGGTGGCCTTTCTCACCTTCATTGTCACCACATCCAACCCCTTCTTGCGAATTGATCCCGCACCCTTCGAGGGGCGCGGCCTCAACCCGATCCTGCAGGATCCGGCGCTCTCCTTTCATCCTCCTTTCCTCTATGCGGGCTATGTGGGCTTCTCCATGGCCTTCTCCTTCGCCATCGCCGCGCTCATTACTGGCCGTATTGATCCGGCCTGGGCGCGGTGGGTCCGGCCTTGGACGCTTGCCGCCTGGATGTGCCTGACGCTCGGCATCGCCATGGGTTCCTGGTGGGCCTATTACGAGCTTGGCTGGGGTGGCTGGTGGTTCTGGGACCCGGTCGAAAATGCCTCCTTTATGCCATTTCTCGCGGGCACCGCGCTGCTGCACTCGGCCATCGTCATGGAGAAGCGTGACGCGCTGAAGGTCTGGACCATCCTGCTCGCCATCCTGACCTTTTCCTTGAGCCTGATGGGCACTTTCCTGGTGCGCTCCGGAGTTCTCACCTCGGTCCACGCCTTTGCTGTTGATCCGGAGCGCGGTGTGTTCATCCTCGCTATCATGGTGCTTTTCACCGGCGGTGCGCTGCTGCTTTTTGCGGCACGCGCGCAGGTGCTGCGCCAGGGCGGTATCTTCGCACCGGTCAGCCGGGAAGGGGCGCTGGTGCTGAATAATCTGCTTATCACGACCGCCTGTGCCGCCGTTTTCATCGGCACTCTGTACCCGATGGCCCTTGAGGCGGTAACGGGCGATAAAATTTCTGTCGGCCCGCCCTTTTTCAACACCACGTTCGGGCCACTGATGGTGCCGCTTCTCCTCGCTATTCCTTTTGGGCCGTTTCTTTCCTGGAAACGCGGCGACATTCTGGGCGCTTCGCAGCGCCTGTCGGTTGCCGCGATTGTCACCGTGCTGGTCATTATCGCCGCTTATGCTGTTTCTGGCCCGGGACCCTGGCTCGCACCCCTCGGCCTTGGTTTGGGCATATGGGTGATTGCCGGCGCCGCGTCGGAAATGGCGTTCCGTGTGAAGATGTTCCGCGCCCCATGGGATGAAATTTTCCGCCGTCTGGGCAATCTGCCGCGAGCGGCCTATGGCACGACCATCGCCCATGTCGGCGTCGGCGTCATGGTGCTCGGCATTGTCGCAACCACCGCGTGGCAGAGCGAGAAAATCACTTCCATGAAACCGGGAGAGAGCACTTCGATTGCCGGTTACGATTTGAAATTTATGGGCGTTGCGCCGGCCCAGGGACCGAACTATCGCGAGCAAATCGGTTTGCTTGTCGTGAGCCGTGGCGGTGAAGAAGTGACCCGGTTGTTGCCCTCCAAGCGACTTTATGTTGCACCCAAAACTGCGACGACCGAGGCCGGCATTCATGCCGCCTGGACTGGCGATCTTTACTCAGTGCTGGGCGACGAACTCAAGGACGGCGCTTTCACCTTCCGGCTTTATTTCAATCCGTTGGTGCGGTTCATCTGGATCGGCACGCTGATCATATTTTTCGGTGGGTTGATGTCGCTGTCTGACAGGCGCTTGAGGGTAGGCGCGCCAAAGCGCGCACGCGCCGGGGCCAGTCCGGTTCCCGCGGAATAACGGCATGGTTCGTCTCGTCACATTGGCATTTCTGGCATTCACCCTGGCACTGCCGGTGACATCCATCTTGGCTGTAGAACCGGATGAGATTCTCAAAGATCCTGTCCTTGAGGCACGCGCCCGGGACATCTCGCTGGAGCTACGCTGTCTCGTCTGTCAAAATCAATCGATCGACGACTCAAACGCGCCGCTCGCCAAGGATTTACGCGTTCTGGTGCGGCAACGTCTGGTCAAGGGGGAGAGCAACGCCCAGGTGATCGATTTCATCGTCGCCCGTTATGGCGAATTTGTGCTGTTGAGGCCCCGCTTCGCACCCCATACGCTGATCCTGTGGCTGGCGCCGCCGCTGCTTTTCCTGATTGGCATATTTGTTTTGTTCAGATCCTTCAGACGCCGGTCGCAAGAAACCCGCTCCCGAACCGTCAAAGGGCTCACGACGAAAGAGAAAAACGAACTCAAAAAACTGCTGAAAGAGACCTGATCTCTCACCCCTTGCCCCACTCTCCCTCCTGACCCATCTTAAGCTGGCGAACGCCCCCCATTTCAAGGAGCCGGCTTATGTCCACAACATCCGAAAAACTCACCTTTCCCGGAAGCTCAGGAGAGGCGCTTGCCGCACGTCTCGACATGCCGGCCGGCAGCCCGCGCGCCTATGCCCTGTTCGCCCATTGCTTCACTTGCTCCAAGGATATTTTTGCTGCCGCACGCATATCGGAAGCACTCGTAGAGCGCGGCTTTGCGGTCTTGCGCTTTGATTTCACCGGGCTTGGTGCGAGCGAGGGCGAGTTCGCCAACACCAATTTCTCCTCCAATGTTGAAGACCTGAAACGGGCTGCCGACTATTTGCGTGAAAACCATTGCGCGCCGGAAATCCTCATCGGCCACAGTCTTGGCGGGGCAGCAGTTCTCGTTGTTGCGAGCGAAGTGCCGGAGGCAAAAGCAGTCGCCACAATCGGTGCACCGGCAGAAGCAGATCATGTGGTGCACAATTTCGGCGCAAAAATTGATGAGATCGAGAAAGACGGCGTCGCGCAGGTCAAACTCGCCGGGCGCAACTTCACCATCAAGAAACAGTTTCTGGATGATCTGAAAGCGCAGGAAGTCGAAAAGCGCATTTCCGAAATGGGCAAGGCGCTTATTGTTTTTCATGCGCCTCGCGATGCCATCGTTGGCATCGAGAACGCGGCCGCCATATTCCAGGCGGCCAGGCACCCCAAGAGCTTTATCTCGCTCGATGACGCCGATCACCTTTTGAGCCGGCGTTCCGACGCGGTTTATGTGGCCGACGTCCTTAGTGCCTGGGCCTCGCGTTTCATTTCCGCCGAAGACGCCAAATCCGTGCTGCCCGTTCCAGGCCCCGAGGGGCAGGTTAGCGTCGCCGAGACCGGTGGCGGCAAATTCCAGGCAGAAGTGGTGTCGCGGTCACACCGTCTCCTGGCGGACGAACCGGTGAGCTATGGCGGGCTTGATACCGGCCCCAGCCCTTACGATCTTCTCTCCGCCGC
>CAYOEI010000163.1:0-4495 GCA_964402825.1 uncultured Hyphomicrobiaceae bacterium | reverse complement strand
TGAATTCGCCGGGCTCGATACCCCCCCTGATTATCGCCGCGCACGCGTCTTCGAGCGTCATACCAAGAACCTTCTGCCAAAACTCAACCTCGGATCCACCGAGAAATGGATGGGTGTGCGCCCTTCATTGCCTGACTCTGTTCCAGTCATCGGCGCAGTTCCGGGACACCCGCGAATAATCTGTGCTTTTGGACATGGCCATCTGGGGCTTACCGGCGCACCGATGACCGGGCGCATGGTGACTTCCCTGGTGGCGGAAGAACCCTTGAATATGGATATGACACCATACCGCCTCGACCGATTCAGTGGCTGATGCAGGGGGCATGAAACCATGAGTATCCATGACGCCATTGTTGTCGGTGGCGGCCTTGTAGGCTCAGCTCTTGCTTACGGGCTGCAGCGGAGCGGATTGTCCACGCTCATGCTGGATGAGGGTGATATCGCGTATCGCGCCGCGCGCGGAAATTTTGGGCTGATTTGGGTGCAGAACAAAGGTATCGATTTTCCTCCTTACGCCCAATGGACATGGAAGTCGGCGCAATCCTGGTCTGATTTGAGTGCCGAAATCGAAGAAATTACCGGCAGCGATATCGGGTACCACCGCCCGGGCGGGGCTGACATCTGTGTTGATGCTGGGGAATTCGAGGCGAAACACGAGGAAATGCGCCGCTTGCAATCGCACGCCTCCCACATCAAATACGAAATGCTGGACCGCAAGGCGATGGCCGAACTTCTGCCCGGACTTGGACCCGATGTGGTTGGCGGCTGCTATTCGCCTGCCGACGGGCATGTCAACCCGCTCTCCCTCATGCGCGGCCTGCACCAGGGCTTGCGCGCCAAAGGCGGGCGCATCGAAACTGGTGGCCGGGTCATTGCTATTGAACATCACAATTCCTCATTTACAGTCATCACGGCCAAGGCGCGTTATCATGGTGCGCGACTGGTGATCGCTGCCGGGCTTGGCACGCAGGCCCTGGCGGAGATGGTCGGCCTGAATGTGCCGGTGCGCCCCTTACGCGGTCAGATCCTGGTTACGGAACGGTTGCAACCCTTTCTCCCCATGCCTGTTTCCAAAGTCCGCCAAACCACTGAGGGCAGCGTCCAACTTGGCGATTCCCATGAGGAGGTTGAGTTCAATGAGGGGACCACAACACAGGTCATGAACAAGATTGCCGCCCGCGCCGTGCGGCTGTTTCCTCATTTGCGGCAAGCCCGCGTAATTCGCGCCTGGGGTGCGCTTCGGGTCATGACGCCAGACGCCTATCCCATTTATGTGCAGTCGGAACAGTACCCGGGCGCCTTTGCAGCCGTCTGTCATAGCGGCGTCACTCTTGCTGCCGCGCATGTGCTGCATCTGGCGGGTTCGATTGCCGAAGGCAAACTGCCCAAAACACTTGCTCCCATGAGCCCCTTGAGGTTCGGCCATGCGTAGGATCAACCAGGATGACGGGCCGCAGGTCATTTTTGAATTCGAAGGCGAACCTCTTATGGCCCGGCGCGGGGATAGCGTCGCCGCCGCCCTGCTGGCTGGTAATCACTGGACATTCCGCACCACGCCAGTGAACGGCGCGGCGCGGGGTCCGTTCTGCATGATGGGGTCATGTTTCGACTGTCTGGTTGAGATCGATGGTGTCGCCAACCGTCAGGCATGCATGATCGAAGTTAGCGAGGGCATGCGCGTCAGACACCAGCGGGGCGCTGGCGATATCACCCGCAATGATGCCGATGGCGATGATGGGACAACGCCATGAAGGACCATTATGACATCGCAATTGTCGGCGCCGGACCGGCTGGCATGGCGGCCGCCACAGTTGCTGCAAGGCAAGGCGCGTCCGTTTTACTTCTTGATGAACAACAAGAGGCCGGCGGTCAGATATACCGCCGCGTCGCCAGTCAGGCCCTCAAGGACCGCAACATTCTCGGGCCAGACTATTACGCCGGCCAGGCACTCGTATCGGAGTTGGAAGGAAGCGGGGCCGAACATGTAACCGGAGCGACGGTCTGGCAAGTCTCACACGAACGGGAAATTGGCATCTCCAAGGACGGGGCCGCCCGAATATTGACCGCTAGTCAGGTGATCATCGCAACCGGCGCGCAGGAACGCCCGTTTCCCGTGCCTGGCTGGACCTTGCCCGGGGTAATGACCGCGGG
Organism: uncultured Hyphomicrobiaceae bacterium; assembly: GCA_964402825.1. Classification (GTDB taxonomy): domain Bacteria; phylum Pseudomonadota; class Alphaproteobacteria; order Rhizobiales; family Methyloligellaceae; genus UBA2767. The sequence continues at coordinate 2,344 of CAYOEI010000163.1, read as the reverse complement.
CGGCGCGCAGGTGATGCTTAAATCTTCTGGATTAGCAGAGCCTGATGCAGTGTTCGCGGGTACCGGTCCGCTGCTCTATCTGGTTGCCTATCAGTTTATGAAGGCCGGCATTCCCATCCGGGCCATTCTCGATACGACGCCGCGCACCAACGCGCTGCGGGCTTTGCCGTACTTACCCTCCGCGCTCATGAGTGTTGGAGCATTGCTGAAAGGCCGGCGCTGGATCGCGAGCCTGCGCGCCGCTGGAATACCCTTCATCAAACGGGTCGAAGACCTGAAACTGATAGGTGAGGACAGTGTTACAGGTATTGAGTACCGGCTTGGGAAACACTGGCACGGGATCAAGGCCAAACGTATTTTCCTGCATCAAGGTGTTGTACCCAACGTTAACCTCTCCATGGCCGCGGGCTGCTCACACCGCTGGAGCACCGCCCAGCTTTGCTGGCACGGCGAAACCGGCGATTGGGCCGAAACCGATATACCGGGCATCGCGATTGCCGGCGACGGCGTTGCTATTGGCGGGGCCAAGGCCGCCGAATATCTGGGCCAGATTGCTGCTTATGGCGCGCTCCACCGGTGCGGGTATCTGGACATCAAACAACGCGACAGCCTTGCCGCACCATTCCGGAAAGCCCTGTCGCGAGAAATGCGCCTGCGCCCGTTCCTCGACGCCATGTTCCAGCCGCCGCAGAACTTCCGCATTCCTGATGGCGACGCCACTATCGTTTGCCGCTGTGAGGAAGTGCCAGCAGGATTAATCCGCGAATCCGTTGCCCTGGGCTGTGTTGGGCCCAACCAGCTGAAAAGTTTCAGCCGTTGCGGCATGGGTCCCTGCCAGGGCCGGTTTTGCGGGTTGACAGTCAGTGAAATGATCGCCGAAGCCAGGGGCGTCCCGGTTGCCGAAGTTGGCGCATTGCGTCTGCGCCCGCCGGTAAAACCGCTGATACTTGGTGAGTTGGCAGATATGGCCGTGGAACCCGGGCCTTTGCCAGGAGGCGAATGATCCCATGGCGGCTTCCTCTCATACAGCGGATGCCATCATCATCGGCGGCGGCCTGCATGGATGCGCAACAGCGCTCTATCTTGCGCGCGCCGGGCTTGATGCGATCATCATCGAAAAGGATCATGTCGGACGTCATGCCTCCGGGGTCAATGCAGGCGGCGTGCGCCGCCTTGGCAGGGCCTTGCCTGAAGTTCCCCTGGCCAACGCCGCCCTTGCCCAATGGCACACCATCCGCGATTTGGTCGATGATGACTGTGGTTTTGCCTCTCCCGGCCAGGTCAAAGTGGCGGAAACCGAAGCTGAGTTGCTCGCCTTGAAAGAGCGCCGGGATAGTCTGGTTGCGCTGGGTTACAATCACGAGGAGATAATCGACGAGAAGCAACTGCGCGAATTGCTGCCCGCGGTTGCGCCTCATTGTGTCGGCGGAATGTGGGTTGATGGCGACGGCCACGCCAATCCTTTTGAGACCGTCCAGGCCTTCAAGCGCAAGGCGCTTTCCCTTGGCGTCCGCATTCTCGAGAAAGCCCCGGTCGAAACATTAAAAAAGCGGGGCGGAATCTGGCGGATAATATCCGCGCAAGAGCACGTGGAAGCTCCAGTTGTTGTCAATTGTGCAGGCGCGTGGGGCGGGCAAGTCGCCGCCATGCTTGGCGAACATGCCCCTGTGAAAGTCCTGGCGTTGATGCTGATGATCACCGATCGCCTGAATCCGTTCGTAAAACCGGTTGTTGGCGCACAAGGACGATCGCTCTCCTTCAAACAATTCGGCAACGGCACTGTGCTGATTGGCGGCGGGCACCAGGGCCGGGCGGAACCTCAAAACAACCGGACGCATCTGAATTTTAGCGGCCTCGCAGCCAACGCCTCCGCCGCTGCTAAACTGTTCCCGGCAATGCGCGGCGCCCGGATCGTGCGCTGCTGGGCAGGACTGGAGGGTCAAATGCCCGATGGCATACCGGTCATCGGCGCCAGCGCGGCAGAAGGCGCATTTCACGCATTCGGCTTTTCAGCGCACGGCTTCGCGCTATCGCCCATCGTGGGGAAGATAATCGCCGATCTTGTTACTGCCGGTCACACTGATCTGCCGATTGACGCCTTTTCCATTGGCCGCTTTGCCAAACCGGCATCTCCAACACCCAGGAGCGATTCTTGATGCTGCAAAGAGTTATTTTCTCACAATGCCGAACTCAATGTCAGCAGGGATTGAGTTTAGCTGATAATTGAGTTTAATTAATCTGTTTACTGCTTTGTTTTTACTATTATTTTTCTGTAAATATTATTACCATTGATTGCGAAATTGGCACACATTTATACTGTCACCAATACCCAAAAAAATATTCC
>CAYOEI010000162.1:0-4578 GCA_964402825.1 uncultured Hyphomicrobiaceae bacterium | reverse complement strand
CAAATGACATTGACGCATATGCGTTCAGCAGAACTTCTTGGATTTATTGTACCCATCCTGGTGGTTCATGCAATTGCCGAACAGTGGTCTGATGCTCCAACGAAAAGGTCAGTTAGTGCAAAGCGTTCAAACTCAAGAATGATAATTTTAAGCGGACTGGTTGCCGTGGGAGCGATGGTGATCCTTTGGGCTCGAGATGTTGCACCAGGATCTATGATCAGCCCGGAAGGCGCATTAAAGGCAGCACGGCAAGCGGGAGTAAGCGGTAATGTTCTTAACGACTATAATTTCGGTGGCTTTCTGATATTCAATCATATTCCGGTATTCATCGATGGTCGGGCGGATATGTATGGTGACGAATTTATTGAGCGCTTTAATCAAGCTCAAGCGAAAATAGGAGGAAAATACGAATCGGATCTTTCAGAGATCTTATCTGAATATGATATTGGTTGGACAATTTCTGTACCTGGTAAATCGTTAGCAGAAAGATTAGATAAAATATCAGGTTGGAAAGAAATATATCGTAATAAATATGCAATTGTACACATGAGAGAGACACAGTAGATATTAAGGAGGATCACCCGCCGCCGCTTGGAGGAGTTGAACCTTGGATGGACAGGAAGCCGAGCATTAGGCGCGCGGCCTTAACGAAGGCAGGGAAGGCGCTGGTTCCGCTACTCATCAATCACCGGACATTGGAGGGGGTGGCTAACGTAGGCGCGAGCCTGATCCGTTTCTGACCTTCTTGGCGACGGAAGTTCTGAACGACTAGGGACAAGGCAGTCGCTATTTAACCACGGACAGCGAGACAGAAGGCCGTTAGGCCAACCAGCCGATTAATTGAAAACAGCGTAACTCGCTCAACATCGTGAATACGGACCAAGGTGTTGTTGACAAACGGGGACGCGAGCTTCAATTGACTCTTCGCCTCAATCATACCGGCCCCTAGCTGGAGCCGATCTCGCATTCGGATTGCTGCAAACAAGGGGAACAAAGCACCGAAAAAGTAGCGACCCTTCAATACGCGGAGATTGGCCCGTCGAGCCACCTTCTCGATATGGGAGAGCGTGTAACGCCGTCGATGCTCCAGGAACACGTCATGGCCCGACCACAAGAATTGGAATGCGGGGACCGTAATCAACACGCGGCCGCCAGGTGGCATTCGATCCGTGTATTCTCTCAAAAGACCGACATCATCATCGACATGCTCCAGCACGTCCATCATCAAGAGCAACTTCTGCGGCACGTCATCCACGCCGCGGACGAACGCGATTTCGCAGCCATTGTGTATTTCGACGCGTTCTGCGTCATAGCCGGGATCGACGCAAACTCCCCGCCGGGCCAGCCCGAAATCCAGGAGTTGCCGGGTGAACACGCCTGAGCCCGCACCGACATCGAGAACCTCCTCGACAGGTTCTCCGCCGAGGATCATGCGAAGTGCACGACCTTTCGACACATAGTACCAATGGTCCTTAATCGCAGGACCGAGGATGGCTTCTTCCTTAACGTCCAATGAGTGTTCCTAATGCCAAAGAGTCCGCAAACATTTCATACCACAACCACATATCCGAATATCGCATTTTGGCATTTCTCGGAGCGCTATTCATCGGATGGCTGATGCCCCATCCGTGTGGCGAACGCGTCATCGGACTCTGGCACACGAGAAGGGTGTAAAGGATGCGTGGTTCGGCGAATGGCACACCATTGAAAGGATTACGATCCATGCGATCGACCTTTTTGATCACTAATCTTCCTTCCTGCCGATTGCCTTACCTTATCCGGCATCATTGACATCTTCATATCCGGCGAGCCGACCAAAGACGGATTGGCGGAACATGGCGAGCAGATTGTGGCGGGAGTTCTTGACCCGCCCCGACTGATTGGTCCGGTTTGAATGTCAGGAGCCAAAATGCTTCGCAATGATGGCTGTCAATATGTCTGAATAATCGTCTGTCCAAACCCGCTTTATGGGGTTCGGAAGAGATTTCCACTTCGAATGGGAGGGCAAGTTTCCAAAGTGGCTGTTCGATCTAGCCAAAATCAACACGTGTGCCGGTGCCTTATTTTGTGCTCGATCAAGTTCATTTAGATTGATCCCCTTCGGCCTGTGGAGGCCAGAAAGCCCCAGCTCAGCTGCGGCTGCCGAAAGTACCGGGGCTAAACTCAGGTTGCGATTGGAAATGTGAAAAATTAAGACGCCGTCCTCAGCAAGCTGCATCAAATAGGACTTGATAGCTTCAATCGTAAGGAGATGAACAGGAATCGCATCCGAAGAAAAGGCATCCAACACGATTACGTCATACGGGTTGCCTGTGTATTTTGCCAACGCGAGCCGTCCGTCGCCGGTCACAATTTCAGCTTCGGGCGCGCATTTGGAAAGAAATGTGAATTTATTAGGATCGGCCGCAATACCTATGACAAGCGGATCAATCTCATAAAACCGCCATTGCTCACCGTGTTGCTTGTAACAAGCAAGAATACCAGCGCCAAGTCCAATAATTGCAATATTTTTTAGTTCCTTATAAGAACGTAATGAAGAAAAAACGTCGGCAAAGCCACTTCCAAGGTGATAATAGCTAAGCGGCTCAGGCTTGGCGGGTCGGGCGTGCGGCCCGTTATTTATCCGCTCGACACCATGGATAGTCGTTCCATGTTTAAGAAACCGATAGGCTTTGTCCGGGGAGACCGAGATCCGGTAGACGCCAAAAAAACCTCGGAAGGTTGAACCCCTGAAAGATTCCAACACCACGATATTCGAAAAAGCTGCACAACAAATAACGAACAACAATTTTCGTGCGGGTTGATTCCGCAACACGACAATAATCACTGTAAGAGCAGAGATTACAGCTATTGCCATCAGTTTTTGATCACCGCTACCATTTACAACACTGAAAACATTTGGAACAGCATAAGCAGCGAACAGGATTAGCCCCAGGAATATTTCTACTGACCACCTTTTTTCATTTTTCTTCCAAATGCCCGGTCGGGCTAATAAAGAGGCAATCGCAAAAAGTGGATACTCGACGATAGATGAAAATATTTGGGGAGCCATCAACCCTGCGAACAACCCACCCAACATGCCACCAAATGACATCCAGAGATAAAATCCTGTGAGATTTTTCACAGAAGGGCGACGCCGGATGAGCTCACCGTGGCAGACCATTGCCATGATAAAGAATGCTAACAGATGTATGGCTAATAGCAGCAGCCAATTCGAACTCATCTTTGGCAGGGTAATTGAGATAACCACCACAATTATTGCGGTCGGCTGGACCGCGAGCATCCACGGGTGTTTGATAATCGGCCGCTTTTGGAATGTGATAATAAAAGTTAGTAAGAACAGCGCCAGTGGCAGCACCCACAGGAAAGGTACGGCGGCGACGTCGGTTGATATGTGGTTTGTGACACTTACTAAAAGACCAGAGGGAACAAAAGCAAGACCAACCCAGGATATTCGCTCATGCCAGGCTGGAGCGGCGTTCATGCTAATGTTGAGGGCTGCAATGGATGCGCGGTTGTCGACCGATGCAATGGGATCGCGTCTCTGTATCAGCATGAGCAATGAGCATGCCGCAACAAGAATAAGTAACACCATGTAACCAACGCTCCACAGTTCGCTTTGTGAGCTCAGAGTAAAATTCGGTTCAAACAAAATCGGATAAGACAACAATGCGAAAAGGCTGCCGACATTGCTTGCCCCATAAAGGAAATAGGGATCTTTGGCATGCCGGTGGCCTGATCGCGAAAACCAAGCCTGCAGCAGCGGAGCGTTTCCGGAAAGTGCGAAAAAAGGTAAACCGATAGATACAGCAAACAATCCGAGAAGCCACAGACGTGCGCCTTCGTCGGGGGGACTCGACCATCCTTCCGCGATGCCGATAGGAAGAAATATTGCGGCCACCAACAAGTTACAAACATGCACGATTACGGCATGCTTTGGAATAAACCTCATCAATGCGTGGGCATATAAATACCCAACAAAAAGTGCCGCCTGAAAAAAAAACAACGCAACCGTCCATACCGATGGCGATCCGCCAAATCTCGGTAACACCATTTTCGAAAACAAAGGTTGAACAGCGAACATCAAGAACGCGCTGAGAAAGAGCGCAGAGATAAAAAGGGAAAGTACAGACCGCGGGATATAGTCTGCGGCCGGTAAATGTTTGCGATTAATTTGATCCCGCTTGAGGAAGCTCATAAAATTGATATCCCCCAGATGGGTTTCTTCGTAGCGTGAAACTGGCATGGGCCGTTGCTATTGCCAAGTCTGTCTTGGTTGGCGCAGCATCCGACCGATTTTCAACGGATTTGACGCCATTCGGGCGGGATTTTGCCGATTATCGAGGATTTCGGGTATAGCTCGGCGTCTGCGTGCGACACGCCCGTAACCAAATTTATGCGGGATGATACTGGTTGTCATGGCGCTTGCGCCATTGCCTTGAGGCCAGAAATTGTCGTCAGCATCTGTGCCCATAGATCACGGGGAACGGCAACTTCGGCCAGTTGAAGGATGATGGAGCGGGCGTGCCGGACAGCCTTTGCACCGATCTTGATCATTCGATCCCGAAGGCTGGTCAG
>CAYOEI010000161.1:0-10645 GCA_964402825.1 uncultured Hyphomicrobiaceae bacterium | reverse complement strand
CGAGCTGATCCGCCTTTTCGCGGCCCGTAATCACATCGTAGAGATAGGATAGCGTGCGCGAAATGACAAAATAAGTCTCTTTCGTTCCCATCCATACCGAGGTGAGCGGATCATACTTCTTCAAAACCCAATCTTCGGGTGACGCGCTTCGGCGGATGCCGAGCAGACCACGGCGTATGGAGTTCCCGAACACATCTGTTGTTTCCTGCTTGCGCGGCGTGGCTTTCAGCTCAATCTCCGTGCCCTTACGCTTAACGAAAATAGTCAGTTCCTGGTTGGCGCTGATGCTGACTATTCGCTGCATTTCGCCAAAACTTTCAATGGGTTCTCCATCGATGCTGAGCACAAGATCGCCCTCTTTGAACCCGGCGTCCGAGGCAGCGCTGTTTTCAGTAACAGCGTCCACAAAGGGGAGGGTATGACGCTGACCAATAAAAGTGAACATGAAGGCAAAGATAGCAATGGCCAGGAGAAAGTTTGCGACCGGACCGGCAACAACGACAGCGGCCCGCTGAGCGAGAGTTTTGGCGTGAAAATTCCCTGCGCGCTCTTCTTCGGACATGTTTTTGATAGCGTTCGCATCAGGTGCACTCGCTGCGTTTTCATCGCCTGCGAATTTCACATAACCGCCAAGCGGGATCCACGAGAGACGCCAGCGTGTCCCTTTTTTGTCATCGAATCCGAAGATTTCACGTCCAAAGCCGATCGAAAAAACTTTCACATCGACCTTGCACCACCGCGCCACAATGAAATGACCCAGTTCGTGAAAAAAGACAACAAGTGTCAAAACGAACAGGAATGGCAGGATATAGGACAATACAGAATCGCCGTATCCAACCAATTTCGTCAATAATTCCATTTACTTAGTTCTCCTGTCCGGATGCCGCTAACTGGCCAAGTTGGATTTAGTGAATTTAGAAAGCAATGAACGTGCCAAATCGCGGCCCATCTCATCCAGCGCCAGAACTTCTTCAAGTGAATCTGGTTTCGACAATCCGTCGCGCGCCGCCATCTCAATCGCCGCTTCGACCAATGCGGCAATGGAAGGCAGTCCTATCCTGCCCTTAAGAAAGGCGTCAACCGCAATTTCATTTGCCGCATTCAATAATGTAGTGGCTCCGTTGTCGGCTTCCAAGGCTTCTCTTGCAATGCGCAGCGCTGGAAAGCGGCTGATATCGGGTTCTTCGAAGCTAAGCGTTCCTATTTTAGCCAAATCGAGACGTTTTGTCGGAGCCCACATACGTTCAGGCCACGCCAGGCAATACGCAATGGGCGTGCGCATGTCAGGCATACCCAAATGCGCCAGAACGGAACCATCGGAATATTCGACCAGGCAATGAATGATCGATTGCGGATGTATCACCACATCAAGTTTTTCCGGGGTTACCGGAAACAGATGATACGCTTCGATTAGTTCCAGCCCCTTGTTCATCAGTGTTGCGGAATCGATCGTAATTTTGGGTCCCATGGACCAATTCGGGTGTTTCAGGGCGTCATCCGGCGTTGCAGCATCTATTTCCTTCTGGGATGAGGTCCGGAAAGGGCCTCCAGAAGCCGTCAGTACGATTTTTTCGATAGAATCATAGGTATCTGGATCTATGACTTGGAATCCAGCCGAATGTTCCGAATCGACGGGCAGCAATTGCGTGCCGGCGTTCGCCACCGCCTTCATGAAAATATCGCCTGCCGAAACCAGACATTCCTTGTTGGCCAAAGCCACGCACGTGCCTTGGCGTACGGCTTCCAGCGTTGGACGTAAGCCCGCAGACCCGACGATGGCAGCCATGGTCCAGTCAGCAGGCCTTGCAACAGCTTCCATCATGGCATCCGGGCCGGCTGCGGCTTCAACCGAAGAGCCGGACAAGGCTGCCTTGAGGTCTTGATAATGGTCAGGATCAGCAAGCACCGCCAGCTCGGCGCTATGTTCGATGGCTTGCTTCGCCAGAAGAGCTGCATTTGTGTTCCCGGTCAGAGCCACCACGTGATAGCGGTCCAGATTGCGGCCGATCAGATCGAGGGTCGAGCGGCCAATGGACCCGGTCGAGCCGAGAATGCTCACCCGGCGCGGGTTCTGTGATGTTTCTGAGTTGGCGTAAGCCGTCGCTGTTACCAAGATAGCGCCCTATTTATCCAAATGTTGTCAGAACGTGCCCGATGGCTGTTCTACGGCCAAATTAAAAGCGCCTTACCAGGTTCAAGAAGACTGCGCGTAGCGGAAACGGCGCCAGCCGCAAGCGCTGCTCCAATCAATCCATCAACCCTGTCAAACAGACCGCCATGGCCAGGCAGGATATTTCCTGAATCCTTGACGTGAAAATTACGTTTGATGGCCGATTCAGCCAAATCACCCAACTGGCTGGCCACAGCCAATACGGCGCCAATCGCCCCCAGTACAATAGCTGATGTGTCGCCAAGCCATAGCGCAAATCCGAATGCGAGCAAAGTGGGTGCAATCAATCCTCCGGCAAACCCGGCCCATGTTTTCCCCGGGGAGATCGATGGCGCCAGTTTTGGCCCGCCAATGGCGCGGCCGGTAAAATAGGCCGCTGTGTCGGCGGACCACACAATCATGAAAAGGAAAAAGATGACCATGAGCCCGTAGGCGGGATCGGCTCTCAACCAGATAAGAATTAATATTGGTAGACCCAGATACAGCACGCCGAGCGCTGACCAGAGCCTTGCAGGGCTGTCTTTGGACAGCAATGCCGCAATACCGGCGCCTGCCAATAGTGAAATGAGGGCCATCCATCCGGCATTTGAGACGGCGAAGCCGCAGGCCGCAATCGTTGCAGCGGCGTGGGCATAAAAAGTGAGATCATTGCCTTGCTCCCGGACCAGCCGCCCCCACTCCCATGCCAGTATCAAACCTCCTGCGGTCATCAAAAGTGAAAATGGTATGACGCCGGCATAGGTCACTAGACAAGCGGATGTCGCCAGGATGACCGCCGATGCGGTCCTTGTGATGAGTTCACGATGCCGGGGTTCCTTGGCGTTACCCGTTGGGCGGGTATTGCCACTCACGCGGTTGATCTCGCGCGCAGACCGCCAAAGCGACGATCGCGGTTACGAAAAGTCAAAATAGACTCTTCCAGTGTCTGACGCGTGAAGTCTGGCCAATAGATGTCCGGAAAAACGAATTCGGTATAGGCGCATTGCCATAAAAGGAAATTTGACAGCCGGACTTCCCCACTGGTTCGGATTAACAGATCCGGGTCAGGTAACTCCGACGTATCCAGGAAAGTGCTGAGTCTTTCAGGTGTAATATCCTTGGGTTTGAGCGTTCCGTCCTGGACAAGTTCCGCCATACGCCTGGCGGCACGGGCAATTTCGTCACGGGAACCATAATTGAACGCAACAGTGAGCTGCAGCCCATCATTACTGGATGTAAGCGCCACCGCATCTTCTATAAGCCTGATTATATCTCCTTCAATACCCGTACGGGCGCCAATGATGCGGATTCTCACACCATGCTTGTGCAGATCAGCAAGATCGCTCCGTATAAATCTGCGCAGCAATGTCATCAGGTCACGGATTTCTGATTGCGGGCGAGACCAGTTCTCGGAAGAAAAACTGAAAAGCGTGAGGTATGGCAATCCCAGATCGATTGCCGCGCGGACCGTTTCGCGAACAGTTTCCACGCCTTTTTTGTGGCCTTCAGAGCGCGTCAGACCGCGTTCAGCGGCCCAGCGGCCATTGCCATCCATGATGATAGCAATATGCTCCGGCATCTGGAGGTCTTCGACCTGCTGGCTGGGTGTTGGTTCGGAAATTGCCCCTGATCCTTAGATTAAAGCAGTGTGAGATCCGTTGGGAGTATTCCCATTGATCCGGTTTTTTAGATTTGTGTAATTTCAGCTTCCTTATTTGCCAGCGCTTCATCTATTTCCTTGATGACCGCATCTGTCGCCACCTGAACCTCGGCTCCATTGGTATGCTGTTCATCCTGACCGATTTCACCATCTTTTTCCTGGCGTTTAAGCTGGTCCATGCCATCACGCCGGACATTACGGACCGCAACACGCGCCTGTTCAGCATATTTATGCGCCATTTTGGCAATTTCCAGACGGCGTTCTTCATTCAGCTCAGGAATTGGTATGCGAAGGACCTGCCCCTCCCCGATGGGATTGAGGCCAAGACCTGAATCCCGGATGGCCTTATCGACCGCATCAACCTGGGACCGGTCCCAGACCTGAACCGAAATCATGCGGGGTTCAGGCACGGTTATGGTCGCCAATTGATTGATGGGCATCGGGGTGCCATAGGCATCGATGGTTATTGGATCAAGCAGGCTGCTGTTCGCCCTGCCCGTTCTAAGTCCGCTGAATTCCTGTTTGAGCACATTGAGAGCGCCATGCATGCGCCGCTCCAGATCCTTGAGATCAAAATTCGACATCTCTTGCACTCCCCTAAGAACAATCGCCTGCACAGACGGTATATAGCCTGCGCACCCGGGATGAAACGGTACAGGTGTACACATACCCTCACATGCGCCGGCCTATTGCGGCACTGCACGAAAGAGATATGGCCGAAAGAGACAGTTCCCTGCCGAATTCGCTGTTTTTGATTATGGATATTCCGCAGCGGCGGGCAAGAGCGATTACCGTCCAAAACAAACAAAGGTTCGTTTTAAGCTTTTCAAGCGCGGTTAGCTGCCTGAAACTGCGGCCGCAACTTCGGCAGCAAAATCACCCTCTTTCTTTTCCACGCCTTCTCCCAATGCAAAACGCGTAAATCCGGTAATTTTGATCTCTCCTCCGACATCTGATTCGGCAGACTTGATTGCATCGCCAACCTTGCTTTCGCCGTCGACCACATAGATCTGCGACAGCAGAGCAACCTCTTCATAAAACTTGCGCAGCCGGCCTTCGACCATCTTCTCGATAATATTGTCCGGCTTTCCCGCTTCCTTGGCCTGCTCAATCAGAACAGCCCGTTCGCGCTCCACGGTCGTGGCGTCGACGTCATCCTGAGTGAGGGCCAAAGGATTAGCCGCGGCGACATGCATGGCAATCTTGCGTCCCAGCTCTGCAAGCTTGTCCTTGTCGCCACTCGACTCAAGCCCGACCAGTACGCCGATTTTGCCGAGGCCGGGCGCAATCGCATTGTGCATATAGCTTGCGACAACACCTTTAGAAACCTGGATGCGGTCACAGCGGCGCAGCACCATATTTTCACCAATTGAACCAACCATCTTCTTGAGATGCCCATCAACTGTTAGCTCGCCCGATCCGTAGGGCAGTGCTGCCAGCGCTTCGGTCGTTTCCGCCTTCAGCCCAAGCTTTGCAATAGTGGCAACCATCTCCTGGAACTGATCGTTACGGGCCACGAAGTCCGTTTCGGAATTAATCTCGACGAGCGCACCCTCAGTGCCGTCCATCGCGATTCCAACGAGGCCTTCTGCCGCGACCCGGCCTGCTTTTTTGGCCGCCGAGGCAAGGCCCTTGGTTCTGAGCCAGTCAACGGACGCTTCCATATCGCCGTCGTTTTCCGTCAGGGCCGTCTTGCAATCCATCATGCCTGCGCCAGTCGTTGTGCGCAGTTCCTTCACCATAGCTGCGGTTATGGTCGCCATGTCGTGTTCCTATCGATATGAAGTCGCCAGTAAGGCAGTTTGCCCCGGTGTCACATTACGGGTGTCACATAAATTGTGTCAGCCGCCCGACTTCGCCAGTTCCTTGGCCTGTTTAATCCACTCATCACGCTCGATCCGGCCCTTGAAATTCAGGGCTTCATCGATTTCGGCAATTTCCGCCTTTTTCAGGCCGGCTATTTGCCGGTAATGATAGATACCGAATTCATTGAGCGTTTTTTCCAGTACCGGTCCTACCCCAGTGAGCTTTTTCAGATCATCAGCCTCGCCATCAGCTTTCTTGAGGCGTTCAAATCCTTCAGCCTTCTTGGCCGGTTTTGTGTCTTTTTCAGAATCCGCCTTCTTGGCATCATCCTTTTTGGTCTTGGCCTCTTTATCGTCAGCTTTCTTTTCATCGGCCTTTTCGGCGGCGGGTTTTTTATCGTCTTTTTTCTCGTCGCCAGCCTTGTCTTCGGATTTGGCCTTCTCTGGTTCAGCTTCCTTGGTTTCCGAGGCGATCAGCACTTCTTCAATTGCTGGTTTCTCGGATTCTCCAACGTCAATTCCAGCAGAGCCCTGAGCGCGCTCAATACCATCGATCGCGGCACGGGAGATCAGGTCGCAATAGAGCGTAATTGCACGGCCCGCGTCATCATTTCCTGGTATTGGATATGTGATCAAGTCCGGATCACAGTTGGTGTCCACGATAGCGATAACCGGAATTTTCAACTTCCGCGCTTCGGCGATGGCAATCGCTTCCTTATTTGTGTCAATCACAAAGAGGAGATCGGGAACGCCGCCAATTTCCTTGATGCCGCCTAGGGCGCGATCGATCTTGTTATGCTCGCGCGTTAGCTGAAGCAGTTCTTTTTTGGTAAGGCCTTGCGCTTCACCCTCCAGCAATTCTTCAAGTTCGCGAAGGCGCTTGATGGATTTCGAAATCGTCTGCCAGTTGGTCAGCGTGCCGCCAAGCCAGCGGTGATTGATAAAATACTGGGCGCATTGGCGCGCGCTTTCAGAAATAATATCGGATGCTTGGCGCTTGGTGCCGACAAAGAGCACCCTTCCGCCCTTGGCAACGGTATCGGAAACCGTGACCAAAGCCTGATGGAGAAGTGGCACGGTCTGGGCCAGATCGATGATGTGAATATTGTTTCTGGAGCCAAAGATGAATGGACCCATCTTCGGGTTCCAGCGATGAGTCTGATGTCCGAAATGCACGCCTGCTTCCAGAAGCCGACGCATATTAAATATAGGCAGTGCCATGACTGCGCTCCTTGTTTCCGGTTGAACCGCCGCGGATGAGATCACGTCATCATTAAGCATGAGACGCACCGGAAAGAGGCAGAACGCGCCAGCTGTTAAAATCCAGCTAGACGAGCCCACCGCTTGGCATCCGCGTGTGAGATGGGCGCCTTATAGGAAGGAATTCAGGATTTGGCAAGAGTCAGTGATGGCAATCCGCGATTGCGGGAGCGACCTTGTTCATCGGCCGGAAGAATAGGTTCGATGCTTGTAATGCCGTCTATCACGCTGATTGCTCCTGTTCCACGCGGTGAAACATCGTAGCGGCCAGGCATTTGGATCTCGACCTCACGGCCAACATCGGGAAGTTTCAGGACAATTCGAACCTCTCCCCGCCCTGTTGGCGACAAATGCGTGCGCAATTTATCTAGTGAGGCAATGTTATTGATTTGAATTCGAATGCCATTTTGCCCGCGGTTCGCAATCGTATCGAGCGGAACCGCCGAGGTTAGGCGTGCCCGCATGGAGTCTCCCCCGGTTTCCGCTTCAATTTCCACCAGTACAGCCGTTCCCGGCGTCAATGTATCGCCGCTGGAAGTGAGAAGTTCGGAAAACGCGACAGCTTCATATTGGCCGCTTCTGTCGGATAGCCCGATAAAGGCATAGCGATTGCCTCTGGCGGATGTACGCTCCTGACGCGCGGACACGATGGCCGCGAGCCGTGCAACGGTCGCCCTCTTTTCAGCTCTGGAGCAGAATTCAGCCCAGCTGATAATCCCTTCGCGCTTGAGGACTGCTTTATATTCATCAAGCGGGTGTCCGGAGATATAAAAGCCGATGGCATCTTGTTCACGCTCCAGCCTTTCCATGGGCAGCCAGGGGTCCGCATTGCGCAAAACCAGCTCCCGCGCGCTTTCCTCGCCAAACAGATCATTCTGGTTTTCGTCACCATGAGATGCTGCGGATCGTAATATCCGATCGCTGTTGGCGAGCAATTTTCCCCGGTCAGGATCAAATATGTCCAATGCGCCAGCCGCGATCATCGCCTCAACCCCGCGTTTGTTGATCGAGCGGGTATCGAGGCGGTGCGCGAAATTGGCTAAATTTTCATAGGGTCCATTGGCTTCGCGTTCCTCAACCAGGCTGATGGCCGCTTGGCGTCCCATATTTTTCAAAGCGCCAAGCGCATAACGTATGGAGTTCTCACCTGGGCTGAATTCGGCGAAAGACGCGTTGGCGCAAGGAGGATCAATGGTGAAACCCGCCCGCCGGGCATCCTGAACGAAGACATTCAGCTTGTCCGTGTTGCCCATATCAAGCGTCATGGAAGCGGCAAGGAACTCAATCGGATGATTCGCCTTCAGATAGGCCGTCTGGTACGCCAGGAGAGCGTAGGCTGCCGCGTGTGATTTGTTGAAACCGTAGCCGGCAAATTTTGCAACCAGCTCGAAAATATATTCCGCCCGTCCCCGATCGACCTTGTTGGCGATTGCGCCTTCTACAAATCGGGCGCGCTGTTCATCCATTTCCTTTTTGATCTTCTTGCCCATAGCGCGGCGCAGAAGATCCGCTTCACCCAGGGAATAGCCGGAAAGCTGCTGGGCAATCTGCATCACCTGTTCCTGGTAGATGATGACGCCGTATGTTTCTTCCAGGATGGGCCGGATCAGTTGATGGAGATAATCAGGCTCCTCAGTTCCGTGTTTCCGGTTGATAAAGGATCCAATGTTGGCCATTGGCCCGGGCCGGTAGAGTGCGACCATCGCGATAATATCTTCGAACCGGTCAGGCTTGAGTTTGCGAAGCGCATCGCGCATGCCCGTACTTTCCAGCTGGAACACGCCAATCGTCTCTGCGTCGGAAAGCAGGGCGAATGTTTTCGGGTCATCCAATGGCAAACGGGCGGGATCGATTTCCTGACCCGAGCGAAGGATTAATTCTCTGGCCTTTTCAATTACGGTAAGTGTTTTCAGGCCGAGAAAATCAAATTTTACCAGCCCGGCGGCCTCGACCCATTTCATATTGAACTGTGTCGCGGGGAGGCTTGAGCGCGGGTCACGGTAGAGCGGGACAAGTTCGGTGAGCGGCCGGTCGCTAATGACGATGCCGGCGGCATGAGTTGATGCGTGCCGGTAAAGACCTTCCAGCCGTTGACCGATATCCAGAAGGCTGGTGACGATGGGTTCGTTGTCGCGTTCTTCGCGAAGCCGCGGCTCGCCCGCAATAGCTTCGGCAAGTGATACCGGGTTAGCAGGATCGGCCGGGACCATCTTGCATAGGCGGTCGACATGGCCATAAGGCATTTGCAATACGCGCCCGACATCCCGCAGCACGGCGCGTGCCTGTAATTTACCGAATGTGATGATCTGGGCGACCCGGTCCTTACCGTATTTCTCTTGTACATAGGATATGACTTCATCACGCCTGTCCTGACAAAAATCTATATCGAAATCAGGCATGGACACGCGTTCCGGGTTGAGAAAGCGCTCAAACAGCAACCCGAAGCGGATTGGATCAAGATCGGTAATCGTTAGCGCCCAGGCAATCACCGACCCCGCACCCGAGTCGCGTCCAGGTCCAACTGGTATTCCCGCGTTCTTTGCCCATTTGATGAAGTCGGCAACAATCAGAAAATAGCCGGCATAAGTCATGCCGGTAATGACTTTAAGCTCGAACTCAAGGCGCTCCCAATAGTCGGATTCCTTATAGTCCTCCGCTGGTCCCTGCTCCTTTAATCTGCGCCGCAACCCCTCTTCCGCCTGGGATTTGAGCTCCTTTGCTTCAATTTCCAGAGACTTGGCAGCGTCGATATCTGAATCTGTTGCCCATTGCGGCAGAATGGGATCGCGCATGAGCGGGCGGTAAGAGCAGCGCTGGGCGATTTCCGCCGTGTTTTCCAGGGCCTCGGGAAGGTCGTGGAAGAGGTTCGACATTTCCTTTGCGCTCTTGAAGTAATGTTCAGGACTAAGGCGCCGCCGCTCGTCGATCGCGATATAAGAACCCTCGGCAATACATATGAGAGCATCATGCGCTTCAAAATAGTCCTGTGTTGCAAAATAGGGCTGATTTGTCGCCACCAGCGGTAGCTGCATGTCATAGGCAAGCGTCAAAAGTCCCGGCTCGACGGCTTTTTCCTCATCGAGACCATGACGCTGCAGCTCCACGTAAAGCCGGTCGCCAAACGCTGAGAAAAGTTTATCCAGCCTGCCACGCGCAAGCTTGCTATCGCCTGACTTCAGGGCTTTATCGATGGGGCCGTCAGGCCCGCCGGTCAGGACAATCAGCCCTTCAGCGTGAGCGATGAGATCATCAAAGGTAATGTGGGCCGGGCCGGCGTCGTCACTGTCGAGAAATGCCGCGCTGGTGAGCTTTAGCAGATTTGCATAACCCTTTTCGTCTTTGGCAAGCAGGGCTAAAGCTCCGCTTGAAGCGTCACTCATGCCAGTCCCGTTTTTGAGCTGGTCCTTGCCGCCCTTCGCGCTCACATCGGCAAAGTCCACGGTCATGGTGCAACCGATAATGGGTTGAATTCCGGCCTTGGAAAGTGTTTCGGAAAACTCCAGTGCACCAAACAGATTGTTACGGTCCGTCAGCGCCAGAGCCGGCATTGCATGCCATGATGTCAGCTCTTCAAGCTTGGCGACCGTCAGAGCGCCTTCGAGGAGCGAATAAGCGGAATGAACGCGCAGATGCACGAAGGGATGTGCTGTATAGCTGATCGCCATGCTTGTCTCTCGTCCTGCGCTTTTTATGGCAATTTTTTTGGATAAACGCGTTATGCGCAGCTTGGCAGATTCGCGATCATATTCAAGGCGAGGGGCGGGCTTATCC
>CAYOEI010000160.1:0-6916 GCA_964402825.1 uncultured Hyphomicrobiaceae bacterium | reverse complement strand
CAAAGAACTGTTTGTGCTTGGCATCATAGGCAATATTGCCAAGTCCAGGGCCTGAGTTGGGTGCGCCGCTGCTCAGAATATCAACGAATTTGGTGATCTCGCCGGTCTCGCCATTGATCTTCCAGACGCTGCCCGGACCGCCGCCAAGCGCCTGGCCGAACTGTCCATCCATCCATCGAGCGCCCGGCTGGCCGAGCTTTATGCGTTCGGGCCGGCCATCGCCATCGGCGTCGGGCACGACAATTTGCAGACCGTGCACGGAGGTGCTGGCCGCATAGATATTGGGCGGGTCCGATTTATCCAGCGCCAGCCCGAAAACCTGACCGATGTCGCGCGCAAAGGCTTGAAACTTTGCCGGGGCGTTGAGCAGCTGGGCTTGCGGCGGCGAGCCGGGGCTGGAGACGTCGAATATCTTGAGCGATGCGCCATTGGGGTCGATGAACGTCTCGTCCAGTTCGTTTACGCCGGGCGGCAATGGTGGATTGGCGGGCGGAGGAAGCGTACCCGACGCGCCGGTGACCACGAGATCGCCAAGGCCGACAATGCCGGGTTTCAGCTCCTGTGCATTTGCGCCAGCGGGAAAAAGCACTGTGCTTGCGAGCGCGAGAAACGCGAGGAAGGAAAACAGGGAGAGAGTAAAGCTAGAAGAGAGAGCAAATGCTCTGCTCAGACAACCCGCAATCCAATTACCAATCCCGCAAGCAGCCATACGACTGTTCTCCCCTGAGGCAGGTCCGACAGGTCACGATAATCAGAGGGCGAACCAAACTCAATAACTGAATTGTGATTTTACGTGTTTGATGCGCTGGTCCGGGTGCTCTTCCTCGCCTTCGTTGAGCGCGACTGGTATAAGTGCTTGATAAGTCATTCAGTCCAGACACGCAGCTCCATCATGTATCACAGACGCCATGTCATCCGCGGTTTACTCTCAACATCGGCAATCGCGGTCATTTCGGTTGCAGGAGCGCCCTCGAAGGCTGCCGAAGATGCCGGGCCGATTGTCGCCGCCGCCGCCAGCATGCGGTTCGCCCTGAGCGAGGCGTCTGAGCTGTTCACCAGGGAAACCGGAATGCCCCTGCGCCTGAATTTCGGGTCGTCAGGCAATCTTTCCCGGCAAATCCGGCAAGGGGCTCCATACCAGCTGTTTCTTTCGGCGGACGAAGACTATGCTCTGGCAATCGCCAGGGACGGCCATACCCTTGGGTCAGGGACGCTATACGCCTGCGGCCAGCTGGTGATGTTTGCGCCTGAAGGGTCTCCGGTCGGCATCGATGAGCGCTTATCCGGCATTGGTTCTGCGCTTGAACGCGGCGATTTGTTGCGCTTTGCGATCGCCAATCCTGACCATGCGCCCTATGGCCGCGCCGCGCGCGAGGCGCTAAGCCATGCCGGGGTATGGGAGGCCATCCAGCCAAAACTGGTGCTGGGCGAAAATGTATCGCAGGCCGCCCAGTTCGCGGCGACGGGCTCATGCGAAGGTGGCCTGATTGCGCACTCGCTGGCGCGTGTCCCGGGAATCAGCACCAGAGGCAAGTTCGTGCTCGTATCCGAAAACTTGTACCAGCCCCTGCGCCAGCGCATGGTATTGCTGAGGGGGGCAAAAACCATTGCCCGCGCATTCTATGATTTTTTGCAAGGCGAAAAGGCGAGCGAGATAGTATCGCGGCATGGTTTTACCCGCCCTGAGGAGTGTTAATTTATGGACTGGATGGCGTTTCTGGTTTCGGTGAAACTTGCGGTGTGGACGCTTGCCATCCTTTTGCCCCTTGGCATCATAGCTGCGCGTCATCTTGCCTGGCGGCGCTATGCGGGAAAGCCCTTTGTGGAAGCCGCTTTGGCGTTGCCGCTCGTGCTGCCGCCCACGGTGCTGGGCTATTATCTACTCGTTGGGCTTGGCAGCGCATCGCCCATAGGACAGCTTTATAAAGGGCTGTTCGGGTCGCCTCTTGTGTTCACATTCGAAGGGCTGCTGGTGGCCTCGGTCATATTCAATCTCCCCTTTGCCGTACAACCGATGCAGCGTGCTTTCGAAGGCATCTCGATTGAAGTGCGCGACGCGGCGGCGTGCTGCGGGATGGCCCCCTGGCGGATTTTCTGGCGTATCGAACTCCCTCTCGCCTGGCCGGGCATCATGACCGCATTCGTGCTGGTATTCGCCCACACCATCGGCGAGTTTGGTGTGGTGCTGATGGTTGGGGGCAGCATTCCCGGTGAAACCAGGACAGCGGCAATCGCCATTTATGACCGGGTTCAGGCTTTCGACAATGCGGCCGCGGGCGCCATGTCGGCGCTGCTGCTGGTGATATCGCTTATTGCCATCGGGATCGCCAATATGGCCACTTCAAAAGCACGCGGGCATCATGGTTGAGGACGGCGATACTGAAGGTGGTGCGGCTGAACACTCCAAGGGCCTGGATGTCACGCTCAGGCAGGAAGCGCCAATTCCTCTCAACGCGCATATTGAATGCCCGCCAGGTGAGGTTCTGGCGCTGGTGGGACCATCGGGCGGCGGCAAATCGACCATCCTGCGCGCCATCGCCGGGCTCACCGGCATCACCCACGGGCACATCTCCTGCAACGGGAGCATCTGGTACGATACGGATAAAAGGATCGACGTGGCGACGCGGCATCGCCGTGTTGGTTTCGTGTTCCAGAGCTATGCGCTGTTCCCGCACCTCTCGGCGCTGGACAATGTCATCGAGGCGCTGGGGGGGCGGCCCGCAGCTGCGCGCAAATCCCGCGCTTTGGAGTTGCTCGGGCTTGTACGCTTGAGCGGCCTTGAGGAGCGCAGGCCGTTCGAACTCTCCGGCGGGCAGCAGCAACGGGTCGCCGTCGCCCGCGCGCTCGCCCGTGATCCCGAAGTGCTTCTTCTGGATGAGCCGTTCTCCGCCGTTGACAGGGCCACGCGCCAGCGGCTCCACCGTGAGCTCAGCCAGCTGCGCGGCCAGTTGCGGATGCCCGTCGTGCTGGTAACCCATGATCTCGAAGAAGCGGTTCAGTTAAGCGACCGGATGAGCATCCTGCATCGCGGACAAACATTGCAGGACGGGCCTCCGTTCCAAGTTCTAAATCATCCGGCCAATCGCCAGGTGGCGCGGCTCATTGATTTGAAAAACATATTTCAGGCCCGTGTCGCGGGGCACGACGCCGGTGGTGAATTTACCCGGCTGGAATGGGGCGGGAACAAGCTGGAGGCCAGATACAGGAGTGATTTCGCGGCAGGCGATCTCGTCGACTGGGTCATCCGGTCTGGCAGCGTTATCCTGCACCGCAGACGCGGGCCCTCGCGCGGCGTGCGCGAAAATCCGGTTCATGGCGTCATAGAATCAATGGTGCGGCTGGGTGAGACGGTTTCCGTGTCAATTCATCTGGACGATCATGACACCCATCCGCTGTTCATGTCGATTTCCGTGCATGCCGCCGCGCGCAACGCCATCGCACCGGGGGAGCGGATAGGCGTTTCGCTGCGCGCCGACGATATCCACATCATGCCCCGTCTCCCGGCATTTCATGATGATGATCTTTAGGAACCGGTTTGGGCTTGTGCTGTTTGTGAGCATGCTTGCTCCAGTTGCGGCCAGCGCATGCGAGACGCAGCTATCCCATACGTCTCGCGTTGTGGAGATCATCGATGGTCATACCGTGAGGCTGGATGACGGCGGCGTCGTGCGTCTGATGGGCGCGCTGGCTCCCGAGCCGCCGCGCTGGTGGAAGGGGCCGGGGGAATGGCCGCCAGTGAAGTTGGCGCGCACAGGGCTTGCGGAGTTGTTACTGGATAAGCAGATCGAAGTGCGTTTCGCCGGGGCCGAGGCCAGGCGGGACCGGCATGAGCGTCTTCTGGCGCAATTATATCTGGTGGATGGCGCGGAACGGATATGGGTGCAAGCGCATATGATCCGGCAAGGGCTTGCCCGGGCATATTCGCTCAAAGGACATCATGGCTGTGTCCGTGATTTACAGCGTCTTGAACAGGGCGCCCGCGACGCGCGCAAAGGGTTGTGGCGCAAGGGGTTATATACCATCACTCAGGCGGCCAAACCGGGCAAGCTGTCAAAGCGGCTGGGAAGCTATCAGCTGGTGGAGGGCCGTGTGATCTCGGTCGCAAATGTGCGGCAATGGACGTTTTTGAATTTCAGCGGCAATTGGCGCTCCGATTTCACTGTTGCGATCAAGGCCGCGGATAGAAGGCAATTTTCAAGCCGCGGGCCGGCGCTTGCAAAGTTAGAGGGCAAACGGGTGCTGGTGCGCGGCTGGGTTGAACGCTGGAATGGACCGGTTATCAAGGCAACACACCCTGAACAGATAGAAGTGCTGGCTGAACAGATAGAAGTGCTGGCCGAACAGATAGAAGTGCTGGACGCGGAGAGCCAGCCAGCGGTGAAATAGGCCATACTCAATGAGAGCTGGCGGAGCCAATTAGAGCAAGTTTCGGCCATCCCGTATGGTCGAAATTTGCTCTAGCACTCGAGAATGACTTCGCTATTGGGTCCGGTCTTGATCGTGGAGCGAATGCGCTCGACCTGACGCAGGCATGCCTTGACCTTTACGCGCAGGACGTCGAAGTCGACTGGCTTGGTCATGTAATTGTCCGCGCCCATTTTCAAACCGGCGACAACATGTTCCTTGTCAGCCAGCGCGGACAGGAAAATAAATGGCATCTCAGATGAAATTCCGTGTTCTCCGCGGACTTCCTTCAGAAGTTCATAACCGTTCTTGCGCGGCATCGTGATGTCGCAAATTACGAGATCAGGATGATGCTGCAGGATTTGATTCAAGCCTTCGTTGCCATCGCAGGCCTGGAGAACCCGGTAACCCTCGTCTTCTAGCTCCTCGACGATGTCCTCGCGCAGGAGGGCCTCATCATCGATACATAGGATTGTCGCCGTCATGGTTTTCTCCATATAACTCAATATTGATCAATTCATGCTGCCTGGTCATCAACCATTGCAGCCTTTGCAGGGCCTTCAATCGGCAGGCGAACCGTAAACACGCTACCTGTGCCTTTTTCACTTCGCACCTGTATCGAACCTTCATGTAACTCCACTAAAGTTTTCACAAGGTTAAGACCGATACCGGTACCTGCGATTCCGGATGAGGTACTAGCCCTGAAATAGCGCTGGAACATTTTGGGCAGATCCTGTTTGTCAATTCCTAAACCGTGATCCTTGACGTCAACCACCGCGAACTGGCCTTCCACCCAGCCCCTCACATGAATATCGTTGGCGTCAGGCGAGTATTTCACCGCGTTAGAAATAAGATTGGAGAATATTTGGTTCAATGCTCCTTTATCTGCCTGGATAGAATCAGGTAAGTCCTTCAAATCGCATGAAATACTATGTTTTTGAGAGAGTTCGATCTGGTGCATCTCCACATCAAGAATA
Organism: uncultured Hyphomicrobiaceae bacterium; assembly: GCA_964402825.1. Classification (GTDB taxonomy): domain Bacteria; phylum Pseudomonadota; class Alphaproteobacteria; order Rhizobiales; family Methyloligellaceae; genus UBA2767. The sequence goes on along the minus strand of CAYOEI010000160.1, from coordinate 1,535 downwards.
ATGAATCGAAGATCGCAATCACTGATTTTGATATCTATCTTTCCTTCTTCGATTCGGGCTGCATCCAGCGTGCTCTCCATCAGCCGGGTCATGCGCCCGACAGCGGATCTGATCTTTTCAACCCTTTTGACCGTATCCTGCGGTGTTAGAGTTTCGACCTTGCGCAACATTCTTTGTGCGGCGCTATCGATAATCGCCAGAGGTGTACGGAATTCATGACTCGCCATGTAAACAAATTGGCGCTGGATTTCATTCAACTCTTTCTCCTTTGTCAGCGCCTGACGAAGTTCTTCTGCCCGTTCGCTGAGCTCGATGGTTGCCTCATCGACGAGGTCCTGCAGATGGTCGCGGTGGCGAATCAGTTCGGCCTGATCGCGAACCTCCGCTGTCCGGTCGGCCCCCGTGCCGCGATAGCCCTTGAATATGCCTGAGTCGTCAAACATGGGACGGCCGCTGATCATCCAGTATTGCGTTTCTCCCGCTCCATTGACCGTTTTGCTCATGAATTCGCGGAATGGCCTGCGCGCGTTAAGGTCAGCAAGGTGCGCATCCCATTTCGGTCCGGTATTTTGCACCACCTCCTGGCGTGTTTTGCCGAGAAACTGCTCCTTTGGCCGCCCGGTAACTTGAGAGAACCTCTCTGAAAGATACGTGAATTGCAGGTGTTCATTGCATTCCCAAACCCAATCAGAGGAGACTTCCACAATGTCCTTGAAGCGTTGTTCACTGGCTTTCAGCGCTTCATCGGCTTGTTTGCGATCGGAAATATTTATGAGGATACCGCGTACCCTTTTCGCCTTGCCGTCTTTGACGTCAATCGAGATAACGTCGCGCACCCACACGATACGGCTATCGGCGGTGATCATCCGGTATTCTATATCGTGGTCTTGGCATTGATCGGTCGACGACAAGCAGAAATTGACGGTGGCGTCCCGATCATCGGGATGGATTATCGATTTCCAGAAGCCTTCAGTGTACCAGTTTTCGAGGGGATAGCCCAACAGCTCGAGCGCCTGAGGTCCGACATATGTGTAGAGCTTTGAGTGGGGGTCGAATTCCCAGGGTACAACATTCGTAGTCTCAACCAATGTCTTGAACCGTTGTTCGCTCTCACGCAGAGCCTCCTCGGACCGTTTCCTTTCAGTGATGTCGTGGGATACGAATAACAATCGTGGCAAGCCGCCTACTTCCACCTGCTCGCCATAAGAAACGACTGTAATGGTACGTCCGTCCTTGGTCCTCAGTCTTGTTTCGATTGCTTTGGCAGAACCTTCCGTGTTGACGACTTCTATAAATCGTTCCCGATCCTTAATATCGACCCAAAAACCTAGATCGTACACATTGGTGCTCAATGCTTCTTCGCGGCTGAAACCAAGCATGTTTGTCCAGGCCTCGTTGATATCAAGAAGCATGGAGGTTTCCGGATCGGAAATCGCCATGGCGGCGGGGCTTGCCCTGAAGGCCTTGGCGAACAGCTCCTGGCTTTCCCGTTGCGCCTTTTTCGCCATGTTGCTCTCGGTAACATCATGGAAAAC
>CAYOEI010000159.1:0-20283 GCA_964402825.1 uncultured Hyphomicrobiaceae bacterium | reverse complement strand
GATAATCCAGAATGTAATTACACCTGGATTGAATGCTTCGAATCCTGAACTTCCTTGGTTTAGGGTCACGAGCTACGGTAAAGAGGTTTTGGCGGAAGAACACTTCTCGCCACATGACCCTACCGGATATCTGGATGAATTTGGAAACGTGGCCATTTCGGACGTCGGCAAAGTGGCTCGCCCGTATATTGAGGAGGCGTTGCGGTGCTACAACGCTGGTTGCCACGCGGCAGCATTGCTGATGGTGGGTGTGGGTGCCGAAGCAGTTTTTCTTCAGCTGTGCAAGGTGATAGAACCCGCTCTAAAGAGCAAAAAGGAGCGCAATAATTTCGAGAAACTTCAATGGGTGAAACCAAAGCATAGGTGGGTCATCGCGAAATTTGAACAGCTTCCCTCACCTCAGCGCAAGCAACTTCCCGAATCCTTGGACCTCACTCTAACCTCACTTTACGATTTGATTAGGCGGCAGCGAAACGAACTCGGGCATCCAAGCGGGAAGCTCCCCGATATCGGGAGAGAAAAAGCGTTTGTATATTTCAGAATGTTCCCATCGTTTGTGGGTGACGTTGAAGCCTTCGCCAAATACTGCCGTCAAAACTCAATTTAGAATTACGTGAATTACGGTGAATTACGGTGACAGTTACCTAAATTCAGCTGTTTGCCCGCACCGCCCAAATGGGTTCCCGCCTTCGCGGGAATGGCGAGAGAGGTGCGGGAATGACGAGAGAGGTGCGGGAATGACGAAGGGAGCGAGGCCCCCAAAAGATCAATGACACCTCGACCAGGCAGAAAAGGTGATTGGATGCCGGGAATAAATCCCGGCATGACAGTCAGGGGCACCTGCATGTCAGTCGGGGGCGAAGGCATGACAGTCGGGGGCGCCTGCATGACAGTCGGGCGCAAAGGCATGACAGTCAGGGGCGCCGGCATGACGGTCGTGGAAGGAGGCGCATCATATTCGCGTGTCGTCCCGGGACTTGTTCCCGGGACCCATTGGCCTAGCGGTTTATCGAGTCGTAGAGGTCATTCCACTCGGGGTTGCCGCCTTCAATCTGCCTGATCTTCCAGGCCCGGGGCCATTCCTTCATCGTCTTTTCACGCTGAATGGCAAGCGCAACATCTTCATATGGTTCAACGTAAACAAGCCGCGTCACGCGATACTTCCGGACGAAGCGGGAGCCTCGTCCCTGGCGATGCTCGAAAATACGGCGGGCAAGGTTGTTGGTGACGCCGATGTAGAGAGTGCCGTTTTTGCGGCTCGCGAGAATATAAACCCAATAAGCCATTCATGCGCCGTACCGCTAATGGGTCCCGGGAACAAGCCTCAGGACGACAAATAGCAGTCCGAAACCCCTGCGCAAGCAGGGGTCTGGTCAAACCTGATTGGACCCTCAGGTCTTCGCCCGGGGTTTCGTTATTTTTGAAAACTTATCCCCGCCCCCTCCCGGCTGCCATATAGTCCGCGCCATCCCCTCCCGCTGACAGGGACCGTTCCGGACCGTCCGGCAGGGTGGAGGGGATGCGGTTCCTGCACTGGTTAGTGCGCTACCGCCCTTCGGCTGGTTTTATTTGCCCACTCGCCTATCGGCTACTTGAGGGTGAAAGCACGAATGGAGATGGCGCATGAAGGGATTAACGAACCCGACCAGTCCGGGCGTGCCGTCCCGGACCCGGGAGTACTATGGCTCCCGCGCCTGAGGCTGTAACTCAAATCTGGCCTTGCCAGATTTGAGGATAAAGACGCCGGGCGGATTTCGTTAAAGACGCCGCGCGGGGCGCTGCAAAGCGGCCTTAAAGTTACGGAAGTGGTCGCGTTGCAACGCCCCGCTGCCCTGGACTGTTTCATACTCACGTGCCGGGAGGCAGCGTGAAGGCTACCCATGGATGTTTGCCAAACAAATTGTTACCCGTCATTCCAGCCCTCCGAACACGTCCGCGCGTGACGAATGAGTGCGAGCATGGTGACGCGGCGTGGTTAGCCATATCGCGAACACTCTATTGGATTACCGGGAAAGGCCCGGTAATTTCGAGGGGAAATGAGAATTTTGAAGAACTCACTCCTCAACCAACCGGGAAAACAACATGCTTTGTACCGCACTAACGGCCCTCTCGATATTTACCGGCGCCTGTCTGGGTGTGACGCCGCAAGCACTCCAGGACAAACCGCCGAGCTTCAGTGTTGAGCTCGCCCGGAAGCTGATTAACAAACACCGGGCAAATAACGGCCGGGGGCCGCTTACGATCAATCCACAGCTGATGGCGGCGGCCAGGGGGCATTCCAAGGATATGGCGCGCCGCGGCAGCATGTCCCATAAAGGCTCCAACGGCTCGAACCACAAAACCCGCGCCCGGCGCGCCGGGTATAAAGCGCGGCTCGTCGGGGAAAATGTCGCCGCCGGCTACAACAGCACTTCAGATGTGATAAAGATCTGGAAGAACAGCCGCGGCCACAATGCCAACCTGCTCATGCGCGGCGCCAAACATATGGGCATGGCGCTGGCGAATAATCCTAAAACGCGCCTGGAAACATACTGGACGCTGATGATCGGAAAACCGCGATAACCCCTCGCCTCACCCCCCAACCAAACAAGGGAGCAGCCCCATGAGCCGAAAACCCGTTATTGTGAAACGCGCGGACTGGGCATCGCATGATCAGTTGCGGAAGGGGAACATCATTGGCAAGGAGTTTGGCACAGACATAACCATAATATTTTATGCGACCGAGGAAGTTGGCGTCGGACCCAAATGGCACGTTCACCCTTATGATGAGGTTTTTATCATGACCAAAGGGCGCGCCTTGTTCACGGTCGGCGATGAGAAAATCGAGGCGCAGGAGGGGGACGTCCTGCTCGGCCCGGCGAACGTGCCGCACAAATATCATAATCTCGGCCCCGGAGTGCTTGAGTCGACGGACATCCACCTCTCCCCGGAATGGATACAAACGAATCTGGAAGATCCTGAACTTAAAGACGCTTGAAGGAACGCGCGCAGCGGAACTATCAACACGCGCCAACGGGAAATTTTGCAAAACTTGCCCCGATGCGCGCATACCCCATAGACTGAAGATTGGGAATCAACGGGGCCGGCGCCGCCGTCCGGTCTTTTTTAGAGGGGGCACATCATGAAAAAAACATGCATACTTTTCGCAGGCCTGTATCTGGCCGCCATGCTCAGCGGGATTTCAGGCGCGCAGGCCCACTCGGCGTCGCAATGCAAAAAAGAACTCGTGAGCTACTCCAAGTTGTGCAAATTCAGCCCGACAGCGTGGATCCTGGGGTTTTGCAAAAACAAAAAAGCCCAGGCCTGGTGTGGCGACAAAAAAATGCACGCTAAGAAATTTCATTAGCTGAAGGGTTTGGGAGCGCCAGACGCCCCCCCCCCCTCACCTGCCCCCTCACCCCTTGAGGGAGAGGGAGGGACCCGCGCAAGCGGGAGGATGAGGGGGCAATAAAATACAACTTATCCCCGCCGCCTCCCGCGCGCATAAACTCCCATCCGTGCCGTCCCGCTTATGGGAGTACTACGGCTCCCGCGCCTGAGGCTGTAAGTGGATACTTGCTTGTCCTACCGCTTCGCTGCTTGAGGGCTTTAGAACGCCCTACCCGCCTGGCGGCTACTTGAGGGCGCGTGGCTCTTTCTCATTCGAATATTCGCCATTGCGGTGAAAAATCAGACTATTGGGATTGCCGTGCGGCTGGATTAGCAGTTTGGCTATAAGGTTCGGCCACGGCTCTTAACCGTTCCACTTCCGCCATTGTATTGTCCTGCACCGAGCGCGCTTCACGCAACGCCTCTTTCAGCGTCTTGACCTCGGCTTTAAGTGAGGCCGCCTTCCGCGACGCCGTTCGCGCCTGCGATAAACGCGTCTTCAAATCCGCTATTTCGCGGTCACGCGCCGCAATGTTTTTTTCCGCCGTTTGCGCACCGAAAGATGCCGTGGCCAGCGCGGCCCGGGCTTTTTCTTCAGCTTGTGAAGATGCCGCAATCCTTTGGCCCTGCGCGGAAATCTCTTTCAGGATTTCCTGCTTGTCGGCCAGCGCCTGATCTTTGTCGGCCAGCGCATCGGTCAGCTTCAAACCGGTTTCTTTTGCCCTGGCTTCAGCCTGTTGCAGGGCAGATGTAACGTCATCAAGCTGGCCCCGCGCGGTGACCATCCCAATGCCGGTATAAATCAGCAGACCGGTCAAAACGCTCAATATGACCCAGATCCGCTTTGATAACGCCGCGCGGGTATCCTCATTTGTTCCGCGCCCGGTCTCCGGCGGCGCCGGGCTCCTGGTGGATTTTACACGCATACTCGTGAGACCCCCCTGCCTTGTCAGTCAAAATGCGGACGTTGCCGTTCCGCCAAGAAGCCAACTTAGAGCAATAGTTAAGTGAATTGAAACTTGGAAAAAAAACACAAGGGCTCAACACCGCCCGCCGCGCACGGCAAACCAGAAGCGGTGAGACCGGCGCATCAGGTTCGCATCAGGAGTATAATCGATGCCCGCCCCCTTGTGTTTGGACAAGGAAAATACAGTTTCCGCTCCGCAGAGCACTGGTTATTTGCTATCACAACACTTAGCTATTCGGACGAGAGGGGCCTGGAAGGGCGGATGTGGCGCGCGGAAATCTGTGAGGAACGGGCATGTTTATGCGAGGATTTACGGTTCTGGCCGTGGTTGCACTGGCGGGGTTGGGCGGCGGCGCAGGCGCGCAGATGGTCAACACGCCTGAGCCAGAATTAAATTACTCACCCATCATGAGAAATACCGCCCCCGTTATCCGCGCCGGCCTGTGGGACAAACCCAACGAGGCCTGCATAACCAAGTGCCAGGTATTCGTACGCAAGGGCTGTTTTACACGATTGTCTGAAAAGGACCCCACCGCGGACCCCGGCTCCATACAGGATACCTGCGACGATAAATACTCCGTCTGCCTCTATGACTGCATGTGTGACACCTGCGATGAAAATATGATCATCCTCAAGCAGCCCTAGCGACGCCATTTGAAGGCCCGTTTTTATTTGACAGCGATAACGGCGATCTCGACGAGAATATCCGCCCCGGCGAGCTTGGCCTCGATGCAGGCGCGCGCCGGTAGATTTTCACCCCCCGTCCATTCATTCCACGCCACATTCATGCCATCGCGCAACCGAATGTCCGGCACCCAGATTGTTGCACTGAGGATTTTCGACTTGCCGGTGCCAGCGACCGCCAGCAGCCGGTCGATTTCGTCCAGCACCTGTTTGGTTTGCCCGGTCACATCCAGGGAAAAATCATTTGCCGTAATCCCGGCGGTATAAACCATCCCGCCGCCTTCGACGACGCAGGACAGAATTTTGCGTGGCTCATGACGTGTAACGCTCATGGTAGTTTCCCCCTCTTCTTTGATTATAAATTTATGACTTCTCCCGCTGTCCAGGCGAGCTCCACGCACGATAATGAGGCTTTGCACCCCAGGGAAGAGAAGATGGCGAAAGCAGAGCATTAGATTCGCGATTGCAGCACAATTATGACCAAAAGGTTTAACCAGCCATGCGCTGGACGCGGGGCAGTTGTGCACTGCAGCATCTGGTCGTACGCATGTACCGGGCTTATGTATTGGGCAATACATCGAGTCGCGGCAATAACGCCCAGTCCCGAATAAGCCAGAGGATTAATGAGATGGTACTCGTCAGCTCAATCTTGAACTATCTTCGCCAGGTGCGCACCCTGCGGGCGACCAGCAACCTGCTCCACGCCATGGACGACCACCTCCTGCAGGATATCGGTATCCGCCGCGACCAGATCGATTCGCTTATTACTGAGCAACAGGAAATCAAAAACAAGCGCGCGGCAGCCGAAGCGGAAAACCGGCGCAAGTCATACCCGGCATACAGTGGCCGAGGCCTGTCCCACCAGCACTAGGGATCATCTGCCAGGCTGGCTTGCCAATACGAAAACGGCCCGGACTTCCATTGTGGAGTGCCGGGCCAATTCTTTTTAAAATAAGCGCCAGTATTTAAGTGGCCGAAGGGTTGAAGGGTTTAAGTAGCCGCCTTGGCCAGATTGTCCAGATCCCTGATATACCACTCTTCAATTTTGACCACTGCCGGGTTCACACCATTCTTGTATATCCAGGAATCAATGGCATAACGCTGGCCCGTTCCATCCTCTTTCAGGATCGCCGTCCAGTGCGGCCAGTTTTTCACACCCCGCCAGATGCGCCCCTTGGAAATCGGAATGCTGACCGTGTGCTTTTTAATGAGACCGCGGCTATAGAGAAACATGAGGTAACTGGTCGTATTTGTCGCCTCATCAACGCAATCCTGCTGGGTCGGGTCGCCAGAGGCGCTGAAATCCATCCCCGGCCGGTCAGATGATGTGCCGATACGCTTGCCAACCTCGATTTCTATCCAGGATATGGCGTAGGCAACCGCGCGGCGCTCTTCATGGGGCGTATCGGCTTTCTTGGTCTTGCGCATGACCTCCGCAATCGCCGCGACATCTTTTTGCGTAAAGAGAACGCGCGTAGTTTGCTGGCAGCCATAGGCATGGCAAACGCTCACCGCATTTTTGCTCGGCGCCTGCACGTTCCAGTCGCTGAGATGCTGTTGCGGCGGGCCGGACCGCTCATAGACGCAGCCAGCGAGAAACGCTGTCGCAGCTAATGCCAACGGCACATATAAATAATGGCGCATTAGGACCCCTGAACAGCTCAGCGCGAAAAACCTTGAAATTTCATATTCCTGATCACCGCATCTATAGCAAATCACACCTTCGTGGGCAAAGCTCAGAGATTGAGAGTTTACAGTTTTTTCCGTAAGTTGTCTCATCATGGCCACACCTTCAAACGACCAGCTCATCCACATTATCGGCGGCGGTTTAGCCGGCTGCGAAGCAGCCTGGCAAATTGCCCAGGCCGGTATCCGCGTTATCGTCCACGAAATGCGCCCGGACCGCATGACCGATGCCCATAAAACCGATAGTTTGGCTGAGCTTGTGTGCTCCAATTCATTCCGTTCCGATGATGCGGAATCAAATGCCGTGGGCCTGCTTCATGAGGAAATGCGGCGCGCAAATTCTCTGATCATGGCAGCGGGAGATGCGCACAAGCTGCCCGCGGGCGGCGCACTCGCCGTCGACCGCGATGGATTTTCCGCCCATGTGACAAATATACTCACCGCTCACCCCCTGGTGCAAATTGAGCGAGGGGAAGTTGCGGGCCATCCGCCCGCGGACTGGTCAAGCGTTATCATCGCCACCGGCCCCCTCACCTCACCGGCACTGAGCAAAGCCGTACAAGAGCTGACGGGTGAAGAGGAACTGGCGTTCTTCGATGCCATCGCCCCCATTGTCCATAAAGATTCCATAGACATGGACATCTGCTGGTTCCAGTCCCGCTACGACAAGGCTGGGCCAGGCGGCTCGGGTGCGGACTACATCAATTGCCCGCTTGATGAAGCGCAGTACAACGCCTTCCTTGATGCGCTGATAGAGGGCGAAAAGACTGAATTTCACGGGTGGGAAAAAGACACACCCTATTTCGAAGGATGCCTGCCCATCGAAGTGATGGCGGAGCGCGGCCGCGAAACCCTGCGCTACGGACCCATGAAGCCGGTTGGACTCACCAACCCTCGTGCACCAGAGATTAAAGCGCACGCCATCGTGCAGTTGCGCCAGGACAATGCACTGGGCACGTTATGGAATATGGTCGGGTTCCAGACCAAGCTCAAATATGGCGCCCAGACCGATATTTTCCGTATGATCCCAGGGTTGGAAAAAGCCGTGTTCGCACGGCTCGGCGGCCTGCACCGCAATACATTCCTGAACAGCCCAAAGGTGCTGGATGACAGTTTAAAGCTCCAGGCCGAACCAAGGTTGCGCTTTGCCGGGCAAATTACCGGCGTGGAAGGCTATGTGGAATCAGCCGCCATCGGCTTGCTGACGGGACGCTTCGCGGCTGCGGAAAAACTCAGGATGGCCATTACCCCGCCGCCGCTGACAAGCGCCATGGGCGCGCTCCTCAACCACATCACCGGAGGGCATCTGGCGCATGAAGAAACATCGGGATCACGCAGCTTCCAGCCCATGAACGTGAATTTCGGGCTGTTCCCGCCCATTGAAGTTCCAAAGCCTGTCGATGGCAAAAGGCTGCGCGGCAAGGAAAAGGGCCGCGCCCGCAAACGCGCAATGTCGGCGCGTGCGCTGAGCGATTTCGATGCCTGGCTTGGAGAACACGCACAGGCCGCTGCGGAATAGGCTGGTCTATTTCCGTTTCAGCAAAAGCCACACTTTCAATGATTGCAAATCCAAATCTGCTTCGAAGACCTTCCCTCGCATTTCGACGACCAGCATGACGCTCCCTGCGCCATTTTGTTCTGGCACCTTCAGCGGCACGCGCGGATCGTTTGTATTATCGGGAGAGTGCCTGCTCGCTCTCAACTCGGCTGCCTTTCGTGCAGTATCCGCGATGTTAAATTTCAGTTCCGGACCGGACAGGAATCTAAAGGTCACAATGTTCTTCTCAATGCCAACATCCATGGACCTGCCGCCAGCAGCGCTCAATGTGATGTTTGGCTTTGACCCAATGATCGTGACCGGACCAATGAGCTCATGGAAACCGGTCAGCGGCATCAAAGTTGGACGCTGAACTGCAAAATAAAAATGGTCTGGTTTGCGAAGAGGCCCCAAATTTTTGGGCACGCCGATCAATCGCGCAATCTCGCGCGTAATTTGATATTGAGCGGCCCCTTTGGCGAACGGGCTGTCCTGCACATTCGCAAACCAGCTCTTTAAGTTTTCGAGCCGGTTATGGCGTTGCAAATACAAAAGAATCGAGTTTGCACGCCGTGCCTTATCGTGCGGCAAAGGACCAGTTTCGGGGGTAAGGATAATTTGCCCGTCCTTCATGCGGCCGCTTGCTTCCAGCAGATTTACAAGCTCGGATTTCTGGTTTCTCACCGACCAGCCGACCGCACCCCACGGACCAAACGAGGCAAGGAGCAAAAGGACGCATAAACTTAAAGGTATGATGCGGATATCCCGCGCACTGCGCCGCACCAGAAACCAGAGCGCCATGGCGCAAAGCCATAGCCCTGCAAGGACCACCAGATACCGGTCTTCCGTCACACCATATTGCGCGATGCGTTTATAGGCCGCGAGGAACAGCAGCGCGACGGGACCAAGCGTCAGCCAGAACCAGTGCCGCCAGAAAAGGGTTACCAGCGGGCCGCCCGCTTTACGCGAGGGCCAGGCAAATAAAACCGTGAGCGTACCCAAGAGGCCATAACCAAGCACCATGGGCCCAACGCGCCCCTTGGGGAATACGCCGTCGATACCGATTTTAGCCGCATAGGCATAGAGAATTGCCGTGTACACCAGCAGCAGCGGCACCAGGATATATTTGACAATGACCGCCACCGCCCGGGAGGTAAATTCTTCCTGCTCACCTTCCGGCACCTGCTCTGAAAAATTTGCCGAAGTGAGCGACAGCCAGTTCAACGGCGCAATGAGACCAAGACCGGTAATCCATATATTTTCATGTGTGTTTTTTGGAAATTTAACATCGAACAGGAGTTCCAGCGTCTCAACGATAACCGACAGACCGCCGGAAAACAGCACCGCACCAAGCAAAGCAATAGCGGCGCCGAGCCATAGGTGGTGGTTGAATTGCCAAAAGGATGCGTTCGGGGCGGGCAAGAGACTTATATAAGGAGCCAGACCAACCAGAATGGCGAGGGTAACAAGGAAAAGCTGCGGCTGGAACGAAAACGCGATTGGCACTGCGTGGAGTGCGGCGATTGCAGCTATGCCCGATAAGGCGGCAGCAAAACGCAGCCCATTGGACCAGCGCCTGCTCTCCGCGAAAAGGGCAAACGCGAACGTCCATAGAAATGAGGCCCCCAGAGCGAACGACAGCCGCATCCAGGCATCACTGTCCAACCCCAAAGCTTTTTTGGCATCGAACAAATTCAGCGCTGTAAAAACAATCGCAATGAACGCCGCCAGCGGAAAGCGGCGTACCGCGGCCCCGACATCGGGCAAGAATGATCTGGCCAGTCCAACAAGAGATTCGCGAGATAATGCCATTGATGAACAGGCTCCAGATTCATTTTTGCGATCAAGTAAATACCCATCAGATATGGTGATTATGCGTCTCGAATTAAGAGGCGCGCCACAACCGCCAGAACCGCACAAGCGGGTTGATATCGGCAATGTTGCGCAAGGCGTTGTGGTCCGCTCGATCCAGGGCTTTGAGATAGGGCTCAACCAAGGCCAATGGCGCGAAGGCTGGCCGCGCAACGCGCTCAAGATCGGTTATCTGGCGACAGGCCGCGCGTGCTTCATCGGCAAGCTCCGCCAACACTGGTTTTAGCTCTTGCGCGCATGTCCCTGATAAAACTTGCTCTGGTCGTATGCCATGCGATTCAAGCATCGAGAGCGGCAGCATGACCTTGCCCGCGGCGGCATCACTCGCCAGCATGCGCAACAACTTCGTCAGTCCAAATGCCAGGCCGGCGGCATTGGCTTTGCTACTGGTCCTGGCGTCTGTTGCGCCCAATATGCGCGCGCTGAGGGCAAAGACTGCCCCCTCGCTTTTGTAGAGATATGCTTTGAGAGCTTGCAGATCAGGCAATCCTCCACCATCAAGATCCGCGGAGCGCGCATCGATCATGCCGATAAGAAACGGCTTTGGCAGATCATGCATCGATATTGCTTTGCTTAGGGCCGTTGCTATGGGAGCGCCGGACGTTGAAGCAGCGCCCATATTGTCCACTGCATCGCGCCACCATTGCAGGCGAATCTCCCCCAGCGCCGGCTCGCTCACGAGAGTTGGGATGCGCGCGATTTCCGCGTTGAAAGCATAGAGCGCCATGAGGGCGTCGCGCACGCGGCGCGGGGCCATAAGAGCCGTTAAATAACGGTCGGGGTCGTGCATGCGTACGATTTCTAAGCCGGATTGAATGTCTTCTAGATTGGTCACCCTTCCACGACCTTGTTATTAGCCATTGCACTTATTCGATGGCCATAAGCGCCGCGGCAACCGCGCGCGATTCGTCCAGCAGCACATTAAAGGTACGGCACGCAGCGCCGGTATCCATAATTTCAAGGCCAATGCCAGCCTCAAGAAAGGCCTGCGATACATTTGGCGGCGGATTAACTCTCTGCTCACCGGTACCCAGAAGAAGGAAGTCAATTTTACTTGCCTGCCCGAACACGCGGGTAAACGCGCCGGGCGTCAATTCATCGCCAGTTTCCTGGAGCCATCCATAGACACCGCCGGGCAGGATTAAAAGCGAACCCAGATGGCTCATTTCACCAAACCGAAACCCGCCGCCGCCATAGGCGTCGATAGGCACTCTTTCAGGCAGAAATGGGCTTTGTTCCGTCATCGAGAGCACAAGCGCAACATATCAGCCTCGCTACACCGCCGGTTGCTTGACCTTGGGGCCGCCCGAACCTGACCATTCGCGCTTCACACCCAGCATAAGCAGCAATGGGGAAGCCACGAATACAGATGAATAGGTTCCGACAATCACGCCCCAGATCATTGCGAAGGAAAAGCCACGAATCACCTGCCCGCCGAAAACATACAGCGACAGCAGGGCGACGAGTGTGGTCACGGATGTGAGAATTGTTCTCGAAAGCGTGTCATTGACCGACAAATCAAGAAGATCCGCCAATGGCATTTTCTTGAATTTACGGAGGTTCTCGCGCACGCGGTCGAACACCACCACGGTATCGTTCAGCGAATACCCGACAATGGTCAAAATGGCGGCGATGATCGATAAGCCAAATTCCATTTGCAACACGCAAAAAAGTCCGATTGTCAGCACCACATCATGGACAAGCGCAGCGACGGCGCCCACGGAAAACTGCCACTCAAACCGGAACCAGATGTAGAGCAGCACCGAGAAAATGGCGACCAGTACGGCGATTGCGCCAGACTGGATGAGTTCGCCCGAAACGGTTGGCCCCACAACCTCAACACGCCGGTAGTCGACACTGTCGCCAAGCGTTTTCTTGATCTTCTTGATCGCGTTTTGCTGATTCTGCTCGCCGCCTTTTTGCTGCTCCACGCGAATTAGCACATCGCTGGGCGCGCCAAATTCCTGAATCTGCACTTCACCAACGCCGATGGCGCCGAGTCTATTACGCATATCAGAAATATCCACGGGGCCGCTCTTGTTGCGAACCTCAATCAGCGTGCCACCCTTGAAGTCGATGCCATAATTCAGGCCAACGGTGAAAAACAGGCCAATTGAAGCCAGCATCAAAAAGCCGGAAACGACAAAGCTGATCGTGCGGAACCGGATGAACCCGATACGGGTGTCAGACGGTATGAATCTTATGCCCTTCATGACGAATGAGGTCCCTTAAATCGGTATTTCTTGCGGCCGGCGTGAGCGCACCCAGAAGGCGACCATGAGCCGGGTCAGCGTGAAAGCAGTGAAAACGGATGTGATGATGCCGATACACAGAGTAACAGCGAATCCGCGGATCGGCCCCGAACCCAGCCAGAACAGCACCAGCGCGGCAATAAAGGTTGTGATGTTGGCGTCGAGGATTGTCCCCAAGGCGCGCTTATAGCCTGAATCAATTGACGCGATCACCGATTTACCCGCGCGCGCCTCCTCGCGGATACGCTCGAAGATCAACACGTTGGCGTCGACCGCCATGCCGATAGTCAGCACGATGCCGGCAATGCCCGGCAGGGTCAGCGTCGCCTGAAGCAGCGAGAGAACTCCGACAATCAGCGCAATATTTACCGCCAGCGCCAGATTGGCGAAGATGCCAAACAGCCCATAGGAAATGAGAATAAAGACGACCACGGCGACCAGCCCGATTATGGCTGCAATCTTGCCCGATGCGATGGAATCAGCGCCCAGGGAAGCGCCCACAGTGCGTTCTTCCAAAATGGTGAGCTTTGCCGGCAGCGCGCCCGAGCGTAGCAGCACCGACATGTCGTTGGCTTCCTGGATGGTGAAATTACCGCTTATCTGGCCCGATCCGCCCAGGATAGGCTCTCGGATCACCGGTGCGGAAATGACCTTGTTGTCGAGAACGATGGCGAAGGGCCGCCCGACATTGGCCTGCGTCACCCGCGCAAAGCGCCGCGCACCGGCCGTATCGAACCGGAAGGTGACAACCGGTTCATTGGTCTGCTGATCAAACCCGGGCTGTGCATCGACAAGATTTTCACCCGTGACAAGCGCACGTGATTTCAGCAAATAGGCGGTCGTGAACCCATCTTCTGAAGCCATCAGCTCGGTACCGGGCGGCACCCTGCCCGTTCGCTGCGCCTCGCCCACATCGCCTTGAGTATCGACCATACGAAATTCGAGTTTGCCGGTTTCCCCTACAAGCGTTTTTAACCGGGATACGTCCTTGATGCCCGGCACCTGAACCAGAATACGGTCGCGGCCCTGACGCTGGATGGTGGGCTCTGTCGTACCGAATGCGTCGATACGCCGCCGCACGGTCTCAATAGAGGCTTCTATCGCGGACGCGACGCGCTGGAACAGGCCCTGCTCGGTGATTTTCAGCGTAATCTGCCCGCCGTCACTTCTGGTCACGTCCAGATTGTTTCCCTGCGATCCGGTGAACACGAGCCCGGCGCTCAACGGCACCGAAAGATCCTGGAGCGCCGTGAAGGCCTTTTCGAAATTAACCTCGTCACGAATCCTCACACCAACCGATTTGTTCGGCAGCGAAACGCGAAGGCCGGTATATCCGACACGCTCCTTGCGCAGCACATCGCGCATGTCGCCGCGAATATTCTTCAACCAGTCCTGGATCAGCTCATTTTCGTCCATCTGGTAAAGCAGATGCGCCCCGCCCTGAAGATCGAGGCCAAGATTGATCTGCTTGTGGGGTATCCAATCCGGTAGAGCGTCGAGCGACTTGGCGGGCAACAGATTCGGTATTGCGACCAGAATCCCGCCAATCGAAATCAGCAAAATCAGGATTATCTTCCATCTGGCAAAATGCAGCATGTGTTAAAGCCTCTTCGGGCGAGCGGTGGCGTATATTAAAATCTTGATCAGCTATTTCTTGCCGCTGACCGGCTGGTTCTTTGAACGCACTTCGGTGATTGTTGAGCGGATTACCTTTACCTTCATCCCCGGGGCAAGTTCGACCTGAAGTTCATCATCATCGGCCTTGGTCACCTTGCCGATGAGACCTCCGCCAGTCACCACCGTATCGCCGCGCCGCACCGCCGCGACCATTTCCTTGTGATCCTTGAGACGGCGTTGCTGTGGCCGGATTATCAAGAAATACATGATCACGAAAATCAGCAGGAATGGCAAAATCTGGATTAAAAAGTCTGTGCTGCCCTCAGCGCTTTGTGCGTAGGCCGGTGTGATGAACATGAGGAACTCCCTTGATCTGAATTTGTTTGGACTTGGCCTAAGGATTGCTCCTAAGTGCGAGACCAGGAATCTGTTGGCTTCAAGCTGGTTGGCGGGGACTATAAGCACGTCACATGGCATTGCAACCGCTTGCAGCGCAACCGTTTAAAAGGGTAATACCCGATCACCATGATCGTGACCATGATGGCAAGCAGCAACACATTGAGAAAATCATGAACTTCGAAGAACCCGTTACCGGATTTCTCAACCGCATCGCCTCAGCCCTGGAGCGTCTTGCCCCTAGAGCTGCGTCGAAGATCGATTTTGATGCCAGCTCGGCCTTCGTCTGGCAGGCGGAACCTGAAGCCTTTCTCAGCGTTGAAAACGTCAACCGCGTTCCGCTGTCTCTGCTGAAGGGCATTGATCGTATGAGCGATTTGCTGATCGACAATACGGATCGATTCGCGCAAGGCCTGCCCGCAAATAACGCTCTGTTATGGGGTGCGCGCGGCATGGGCAAGAGTTCGCTTGTAAAAGCGGTCCACGCGGAAATTTCTGAACGCATGGAACCTCAAGGAGGGCCGGGAGGTGGACTGAAGCTAATCGAAATCCACCGCGAGGATATCGCGTCGCTGCCGCAATGCCTGCACCATCTGAGGCACTCAGAAAACCGCTTCATCGTTTTCTGCGATGATCTTTCCTTCGATGCGGATGACACCACCTACAAATCCCTCAAAGCGGTGCTTGAAGGAGGGATTGAAGGCCGGCCGAAAAATGTTCTTTTTTATGCCACTTCCAACCGCCGCCACCTGATGCCGCGCGACATGATGGAAAATGAACGCTCGACCGCGATCAATCCGTCAGAGGCGGTTGAAGAAAAAGTCTCGCTGTCCGACCGGTTCGGTCTGTGGATCGGGTTTCACAATTGCAGTCAGGCGGAATATCTGGAAATGGTCCACGCCTATTACGCTCACTACAATCTTGGAGAGGCCGGTGAGCTTCTGGATCGCGACGCCCTGGAATGGGCCGCGGCCCGCGGCGCCCGCTCAGGCCGCGTTGCCTGGCAATTCATTCAGGATGTGGCCGGACGGCTGGGCAAACACCTCTCATAGTGAGCGCCCCTCATAGTGAGCGCCCCCGCCCCCAATCGGGATATGTTTTAGCTGCTCGACATATATGAGAGCGGATTGACCGGTTTTGACCCCTTGCGCAACTCGAAATGAAGTTGCGGCTGGCTCACATTGCCCGACTTGCCCGCCTTGGCGATGATCTGCCCGCGCCGCACGGTGTCGCCGCGCTTCACAAGCAACTTGTCGCTATGGGCATAGGCGGTAACCCAGTTATTGGCGTGCCTGATCAGGATGAGGTTGCCATAGGGCTCAAGTTCGTTTCCCGCATAGGCAATAACACCGTTTTCAGCGGCTTTAATCGAGGTGCCGGCCGGCACGGCGACATTGATGCCATCATTATGCTTGCCGCCCGGTGTCTTGCCAAACCCGGACACGATGCGCCCTTTCACGGGCCAGCGGAACTGGTTCCCGGCCATTGGCTTGGGCTTTGGCAGCGGTTTGCTTTTAGAGGCGACTTTATTCTTTTTCTGAGTGGATTTTGCCGTATCGCCGCGCCTGGGTTTTGAAGAAGGCAACGGAATGTCCTTACCGCGAGAAGCGACACGAATGTTTCCCTGCTTCTTCGCAACCACAGCTGGCGCCGCCTTCCCGGGAATCTTCAGCTTTTGTCCCGGCCGTAACAGGTTGGGGCGCGAAATACCGTTTGCTTTTTGCAACTCACTTTGCGTGAGGCCATATTTTCGTGCAATGCGGGTAAGTGAGTCACCGCTCTGCACCGTGTAAGAGCCCGCGGGTACGGCTGACGCCGGGGCGGCAGCGCCTGGAATAATCAACTCCTGACCGATGCTCAAACGCGCGGTTCTCAGAGAATTGACTGACTTAAGTTCATTGATTGTTACATCGTGTTTTTTGGCCAGCTTGTAGAGCGTATCGCCTTTTTGTACGGCTACGGTTTTGTTTGCTGGCGGTACCGGCAGGGCCTTTTGCAGCGGCTTATTGCGAGCTTGAGACACTGGAGCCTGATATTGGGGAGCCTGATATTGGGGCGCTTGATATTGGGGCGCCTTTGCTTGTGGCGCCTGATATTCTGGAGGCTGATACCGCGCCTTGGGCGCCTGATATTGGGGCGCACTATAGGGCTCGTACTGGAGCGGCGCGGGTGCGGGCCGGTATGGCTGCGGCTGCACTTTTGCCATTTGCCGGGGAGATTGCGGCGGCGGCAGATCGCGCCTGACAACCTCAGTTCCATTGGTTGCGGCGCCACCCGAATAAATCGGTTCTGCGGGAATGGGCGAGAGCGATGACGTCGTCAGTCCATCGTCACTGCTATTGTTGGCGAAGCTTGCATAATCAAAGCGCGAAACACCGCCGCTACACCCAGCCAGCATAGCCGCAAGGGCCATAATCACACTGCATCCTGCGATGCCGCGCGGACTAAAATTTTGCATAACTGGCCCTGAATTACCACTCATGGTAACACCCCTCTTTCCTGGAAAAGAGTAAAGCGCTCCATCAGTAAATAACTTGTTAAGGAATCAACGGTGGGCTTGGAAAAAATGCCGGATTTATCACGCAAAAAACGGGTGAACGGGGATTTAATTCCAGGTCATGAACACCCGGGCCGCTACTGAAAATTCAGTCTCTGGGAAGTTGCCCCGGAGGGTTGCGATTCTTCCGGTATCGACGATGTCATCAAGGCGTCACTCTTCTCGCTTGCATTTGAGTTCAGCCCGAATACCGGAAAACTGAATCCGGTCATGTTCACGGCGCTGCACCCCGATATTGCAAGGGTTAGAAGCAACACACCGCTCGCGATGAGTATTGGTGATTTTCGTAGCAAAATCCCCGGATGCCCAGTGATCCGGGTGGTCTGGTGTTGGGTCATTCGCATCAGTTCAGCCCTCTCCACCATTAATTAAAGTGCTTAAGGCGTAAATAAGCTCTTAAGACGCCCGTGACACGGACAATCTGGCCAAACAATGCGGCGGTAATAAAACGGCGGAGCGATTCTATTTGCGCTTCACGCGCCCCTTAACGAGCGGGACAAAGCGTACCGGTAAAAGTTCGCTCTGCTCGATGCCATCTTCGGTCTTGTCAATCTGGGTCAGGAACTGGGTCTCGCGGGTTTTCCCCAGAGGCAGGATCATGCGCCCGCCAACCTTCAACTGCTCCAGCAATGCATCGGGCACCTCGGGCGCCGCCGCGGTAACAATGATACGGTCGAACGGCGCCTGTGGCGGCCAGCCAAGCCAGCCATCGCCGATGATGGTCGTCACATTCTTGATGCCGAGCTTCTTGAACTGTTTCGAGGCGCCTTTCTGAAGTTCCTTATAGCGCTCGATGGTATAGACATGGCGGCACAGATGACAAAGCACCGCCGCCTGATAGCCTGACCCGGTCCCGATTTCGAGCACATTGTTCTCTGACTCGACGCCAAGCTTCTGGGTCATATAGGCGACGATAAACGGCTGCGAGATGGTCTGGCCGCAAGCAATCGGCAGTGCGCTGTCATTATAGGCCTGCTCGATGAACGCCTCTTGGACAAATGAGACGCGCGGCATCAGCTCCATGGCGCGCAGCACACGAGTGTCATGAATGCCCTGCTTGCGCAGATACATGATGAGATTGATTTGTTCCAGCGAGCTGCTCATCTCATGGCTGCCGTTATGTCCTCAGGGTCTTGGTTTGGGACCGATTAGGACTAATACCTATTCGGCCAGTGCCAACGCAAGGTCCTTCATGGCATTGCGGTGTGTCAGATTGAGGTTCAGCGGCGTGATGGATATCCGCCCGGTGTATACCGCCCACAAATCGCTGCCCTCTTTCGGCGTTGTCTTGCGGCGCTTGAAACCCAGCCAGTAATAGGCTTTTCCGCGCGTATCCATCCGGTCCTCAATGGTGAGTGCATCGGTATTGCGCCGCCCCTGGTCGGTCACCACAACGCCCTCAACATCACCGGGATCGCGATCGGGGAAATTAACGTTCAGCACCACATCATCGGGCCATCCGGCATCGAGAAGTTTGCGAATAAGATCGCTCCCCATGGACAACGGCGTCTGCCATTTGAGGGTGCGCGATTTGTTTTGGTCAAAACTGTAGGCGAGGCTGAGCGCAATTGAAGGGATGCCCAGGAGATTGCCTTCAAACGCGCCGGCTATGGTGCCGGAATAGGTCACGTCGTCAGCCATGTTCTGCCCCGCATTAACCCCCGACAACACCAGATCGGGCGGCTTGTCCAGCAACAAATGCCGCACCCCCATGATGACACAGTCCGTGGGCGTTCCCTTCACCGCATAAACGCGCTCCGATACTTCGCGCAGGCGCAATGGCTCATGCAGTGTGAGCGAATGCGATGCGCCGCTCTGCTCTGTCTCGGGCGCGACGGTCCAGACATCGCCGGACAGCTCGCCTGCAATTTTCTGGAGTATGTCAAGACCCGGCGCTTGAATGCCATCGTCATTGGTAACGAGAATACGCATGAGGGTCGCGGGCTCCTAAGCGGCGGCAATTGTTTCAAGGCCGCCCATATAGGGACGCAGGGCTTCAGGAACCGTGATGCTGCCATCTTCGTTCTGATAGTTTTCCATAACCGCAATCATGGTGCGCCCGACCGCGAGGCCGGAGCCGTTCAGCGTGTGCACGAAGCGCAAATCTTTGGTCCCCGAAACCCGGTAGCGCGCATCCATCCGCCGCGCCTGGAAATCACCGCACACCGAGCAGCTTGAAATTTCGCGGTACATATCCTGCCCCGGCAGCCACACCTCGATATCGTATGTCTTGCGCGCGCCAAAGCCCATATCGCCAATGCACAGAATGACGGTCCGATGAGGCAATTTGAGCCGCTTCAGCACTTCCTCGGCGCACCCGGTCATGCGTTCAAGCTCATCCAGCGATTGGTCCTGCGTGGTGATGGAAACCAGCTCCACCTTCGAAAACTGATGCTGGCGAATCATGCCGCGCGTATCGCGCCCGGCAGAACCTGCTTCCGCGCGGAAACACGGCGTCCACGCGGTGAAGCGTTTGGGAAGCTCGGCTTCCTCCACAACCGACTCGCGCACCAGATTGGTGAGCGGCACCTCGGCTGTCGGGATGAGCCAAAAGTCATCTTTGGTAACAAATAGATCCTCTTCGAACTTCGGCAATTGCCCGGTCCCGAACAGCGCCTCTTCACGCACCAGCGCAGGCGGCAACATTTCCTGATAACCGCCAAGGCCATCCTTTTCAGGCCCTGTGTGGATATCCAGCATGAAGGCGGCGAGCCCCCGCTCCATCCGCGCCAACGCGCCTTTCAGCACCACGAATCGCGCTCCAGACATTTTTGCCGCCACCTCAAAATCCATCAGCCCCAGTTCTTCGCCAAGCTCAAAATGCTGCTTTGGTTCAAACCCCAAGGAAGGCTTCTCGCCCCAACTCCGCACATGAACATTGTCGCTTTCATCCGCGCCCGGCGGCACGTCATCCAGAGGCGCATTGGGCAGCGTGGAAAGCGCAGTGCGGAGTTTTTTGTCAACCGCGCGCTCACTCTCCTCACCCGACTGAATGATGCTTTTGGCCTCTGCCACCTCCGCCATCAGCTTTTGCGCTAAGTCCTCGTCACCGGACGCTTTCGCCTTGCCTATTTCCTTGGAAGCGGCGTTGCGCGTTGCCTGCGCGTCCTGAAGTTTCTGGACCAGCGCGCGGCGTTCCTCATCGAGCTTGAGGATCGCGGCCGATTGGCCGTCTAACCCGCGTTTATCCAGCGCGGCGTCGAATGCATCGGGGTTTTCGCGAATCCATTTGAGATCGTACACGGCGGTGTTGGCTCCGATTGGAAGATGAGCGACTCAAGAAGTGCGCCAAGATATACACGGGGGTGCGGGTAAGCGTCCAGATGCGCCAAACAAACTGGACCCC
>CAYOEI010000158.1:0-8614 GCA_964402825.1 uncultured Hyphomicrobiaceae bacterium | reverse complement strand
GAGTACTCCAGACATGCAAGGTCCAGCCCTTGAAGCATTTCAAGCAATTAAAAATCCTGGAGGATTAGTTGCAAAGGGGCTCAAAGTATTACCACATGCAGCAGCTGTTCTTTTTGCAATACAAATCTCAAAGTATGTTTTTGAGGAGATAACAAAACCTGGGGGTGCCATGGATGTGAGATGGCGTAGACAGATGGAAAACGAGTTTAATGCATTTTTAGATAGACAGACGCAACGCAACACCCAGATAGGAACACGTCAAGTCGTAATACAATCAGCTGCTGGATTTATCCAAATGAATGGAGCTGCAAACGAGAACACACTACGACAGATTAGAGATGGTGGAGTTGATGGGACCAGACTAGCCAGAGTGGATTTACCAGACCATGCAAAGGGGTTGTTCTAAATGAGTGCAGTAATTGATGCCATACTATTTCGTTTTACTAATTCTGAAGATGTCGTAAGTTCATTGGCAAATTCTGAAAAAATAGAATTCAATGTTGGAACAGTTCCTGATAGTACAGGACGTTTGACGTTTCCATCTTTTCATATGGCACGAGACACAAACATACATCCAAACCCTCGTAGAGTCTTAGACCAAATACAGGATTCATTACTTGGAATCTTTGATGTAAGGTTGACTGGTTATTTTATTAATCACTCAGCAACGTTAGGTCCAAAGAATCTATTCAATTGGTCTGCCGAACCTGCAACTAATGCGAATTTCCCTTTTGGTCGATTCGGGTTGGTACTTGATTCCTTTGCTAGCGGAATATTGGGACTCACTCCCACTGGCATAGCTGGTTACATCCTTTATGATATTGAAGTACAAGACGTAGAGGACCCACGAGACAAGGTTCCATTTACTGCAAAACTATACCGAAATGGAACATTGGATGTTATTCCTTGACTGAGTTTGATTATACCTTAACCCATGATCCTGGGGGAACTCCTGTAGATATTACATTACAAGTTGAGAGAATAGAGTGGACAGAAACTGGAACAGGTATTGTAAACTCCCTTAAAGTTAGACTAAACGCACAAGATGGCCAGTTCATTACACGAGATACACAGCTAGGAACTGGCGATGCTACACCAATTCTTGATGAGTTTCAAAGATTGAGACTTGCAGTGATAGATAGAGATTCAAATGTCTATGCCAATGTTTTTGAGATTGATAATCTAAAACCAATACAAAACGCACAACAAGGAACAATAATTGAAGTTGAATGTCTGGGGCTAGAACATCATTTACAGCGAACCCAATTTACAAAACAATTTTTCTTTGAATCAGCATTTGAGGTAACACGAGGTATTATTGATTTTTACAATGCATCTACAACATCCGGAACAGCGCAGCCAACAATTACAGAAAATAACAACACAGCATTTAACACATTACCGGTCTGGACTGCAAATGACTATCTCTTTAACATTTCAGAAACAAAATGCTATGACGGAATTAACAATGTAGTAGATAGGATTGGTTCATCAGTTGCCTCTGGTGGAGCTGGGGATTTTTGGGAGTTTCAATTTCTAACTGATGTCTCTGATGTAACATTTAATTCTATAACATTTAATGCAACAATTTCTGGAAACCCTCCCTCCCAGCAGACTAATGGTGTCTTTGATCCTACCAAAGCTGTAATCATTGATGACTCAGTTGCAGTAAATCCTGGAGAAGAGGAGGGGGGAATTGAATCAACTCGTGGAACAGTTACAGCTACTTGGGGGTCTGATGGAGTTGGGTCACTCCCTACACAGTCAGCAGACTTTGTTGGGGGATTAGAGGCGTGGCAGTTATTACCTGCACATCAACCTAGTGTGGAATATCCACAAGATGCAATTGTACTAATTCCTGATACTACAGACTCCCAAGGGGACAATAATCATTTCAAGGCACTTGTAAAAACTACAGATACGCCCCCATCAGCTGATTGGGTACAGTATTTTTTCACAGACTTTTTGACAAATGAAATTGGAATTACTCCACAGTATTCCTTGTGGACTAGTTCTAAAGAAAATGAATGGAAATCAAGCTGTGCCAACCCTGATGGACCACAAAACCAAGACAACCCAACATTTGATGGACGAGCTTGTTGGGATTCAAATCTTGTAGTAGTTGATGGAACCGTCTTTAGGTCTTGGGCAGACATTAGAGCAGTCGATGTTGGAACTATCTCTACCCAGTACAAAAGAAATGGACTATTTTATCGGGGATTTAGAATACTAATTGATACAATCTTTGGCACACCAACAGGGGAGCTTGCAGGATTTGTCCAAGGACAGATAGTACAAGCAAAATCAAATGATGGAGTTAATAATGTCTGGCAGGTAGTCCGCTCACTCCAAGAAGACCAACAGTGTGGAATAGACAATGAAGGACGAGTATACCAATTACAATCAGGAATCCTCCAAGACATTTCTGGAAGTGTATCTCAGGCAAATGATTGCTATCATAATGTCTGGGCGATTTTTAACTCTCAAGGATTTAATGACAAAAACAACGGAGCTGGCGGAAACTTTGGGGAATTCTCAGGAGTTACACATGAGTTTAGAATGGAGCAAAATGATGCAAACCAAGGACTAACTGATGAGCCAGAATATTATCGAGTCTTTGCTGGAATTAATTTTAGAATACCATTTCCCCATGATTCATTCAATGGAAATACTATCGGGGAGCTGTATGGTGATAATGACAAGCTAGAGCCTGCAACACTTGATGCAAATAATATGCATCTTACACATGATGGACTAAACGGATTTAACAACACATCAGCAGAAGATCTTGGTCCACTTGATGCTGTTACCTTTGCATTAAAGATGGAGTGGCGTTTTGAAATAGATGGTTCTGGTGGATTATTACCACGAGGAAATTTTCCATTCCGATGTGTAATGAATGATTCATCAGACAACGTAGTAGCTCAAGACTTTACAATATCTTTTAATAATTTATGGCAAAGTTTCTCTTTACCGTTTTCATCTTTTAAAATATACCGCGCACGTGCTGGTTGGTCATTAGGTAATGTAGGACAAAACACATTCCTACAAGATCTTGAGATTCTCAACGTCTTTGAGTTTAAAAATATTGTAAAAATTGTAATACATTGGCTTGCACCATACGATGATCAAGGGAGATTCACACCATTTAATCAGAAGAATGATGTCTTTGGACAGATTACAGATTTCTTTAATGATCCACTTGGAGTCTTTGTGTTACAGTATAATGTGAAACTAACTGTGGATAACTTTGGATTCTCAAAGCCATTACTGTCTGTCTCCCCCCCTGACACCACACGTTCCCTACAACCAGAATTTTTCCAAGAGCCGCTAATATCTAACAAGTATCAAAATGACCAAGCAAATCTAGCTAGTTTAGAAATTATGCAGTTTAGACATCAGCAGTTTGATACAGTAACTGAAGGACTCTTTGACATTAACTTTGGAGATACGTTTTACCTAAGAAATACAGAGCTAGTCAATGCTTCTGATAATGGCGCTAACACAATTAAACTGGTGGCAAAAAATATCACATACACAATAGACAAAACCCCACAGGGTCCTGGTGGATTTCTTAGAACTATAACTGGAGTGAAACGTTTCTCATGAGTCAGAAAGCATCTCGTCTTCCAACAAAGACTGACAGGTTACTGCAAAACCAAAAGAAAGTAAAAGATCTCTATGCACTTAATCGTTTACGACTTACCCCCCGAACCATACAGAATCCATCTGGTGGAAGTGTCGGAGCTGGTGGCGATGTTTCATCTGCTGCTGAGTCAAACTCTCTGAAAACAAAAGGTGATACTATGGTTGGACCAATTGCATTTTTCCCAGTAGATGTATTCATTGATAGTACTACAGATCCTGCAAACCCATCAATTAACATTGGAGAGGGGGCATCAAACCCTCCAGATTATTCAACATATGTTCTAGTTACTGGGGGTAATCCTCCAACTGATTTGTCCACAATTTTTGGAGCAGGATTTGCAGGACAAATGTTAAAGCTGCAAGCTATAGTTGATATTGTAATTAAAGACGCAATTGCAAATGGTTCTGGAAATATTCTCACCACAACAGACCAGGATCAAACATTGCTTGCAGGTTCCATTACAGAGTTTCTCTTTGATATTACAGCAGGCCCTGGTGGAGTAAATGGTGCATGGAGACTAGCCAGTACTGGTGGCGCAGGGACTACAGAAGGTTCTCGACTTTTAACTGGATTAACTGGCGATGATAGTACAGTTGGTGTAATTCCATGGGATAATAATTTCTTTTTTGGTGATACTACAAAAATTACTGCGACTGCAACTCCTGGAGTCTACAAACTTTTGCAAGGTGATAGTTACACCATGGAGGCACTATTACAAGTAGAGATGGTTGATTCTGGAGGAGGTTCTGATCTTATTTTTAATTGGCAAGAAGCTTCTGCTGAAGGTGGTCCATTTACTGATGTTCCAAACAATCAATCAGTTGTAGGTGCAATGGAGATTGGAAAGGCTACAATCACAACCCAACCTCATTCAATTGCACTTGTTATAGCTGATACAGGTGATGTTTTTGTTAGAACTTTTTCTATATTAGTTAGTGGAACATTCATTCGAACCATTGCACTATCAACTATTGCTGAGATAGAAACAGTTGGAACTGGTGGTTCAGGAACTGGAGGGGCTACTACACTTGATGGATTAGCTGATGTTGATTTCCCAACCACTCCAGCTGATACTGAGGTTCTGACATTTAATGCAACTTCAGGATTTTGGGAAAATCTTCCGCCAGCATCTGGGGGTATGAATACAAATCTCTCAAACATGATTTCCCCAACTCTTCCAACAGTTGCACTATCCATGAATAATCAAGATATTGTAGGAATTAAAAATATGGACTTTGATGATGTCTCTAGTAATATTCAAGGATTAAAAGCCATAAACTTTTTTGACTCTTTTAATATTATTGAATCCTCCTCGAGTGGTTTAAGATATCAAGCACCATCAGGGGGAGAACATCTATTTCAAGGAACTAGTGGATTTATTGCAAAATTCATAGAAGTAAATCCCACTGATCATCGACTCGATATGTTATCAAACAGAGTTTCAAACATTGACAAGCTTCAATTCTCACCAGTATCATCTATTGATTCTTCAGGAATTGCTGAGATTTATGAGGAGACTGGATTTGGTAATTTGAGATATCATTCAAATGCCTCACATGTCTTTGTAGATGATATAGGAACAGTCCAAATGACTTTGGGCACTTTCATAGGTAATGGAGGATTTCTTCAAGATATTTCATTCTTCAAAATGTTAGCCTCTACACCTAGTGTAATAGCAGTAGATGGAGAATTTCAAAATGTATTCCAATCTGGTTCATCAGGTCCTGGTGATGTATTAGTTCATTCGGGAGGTCAAGTAAGAAATCTTTCAGATATTCAAGCAGGGGGTGGTAATGAAATATCTCAAGGTAATTCATTTGTTAGAGTAAGTGATGTTGGGACTGGTGCAGTAAACATTGAAGTGGATTCAGTACCAATTGTATCCTATACTAATACGATTGGAGTTGTATTTGAAAAAACTATACAGATGAATGCTAATGCAATAAGTTCTGTTGGAAATATTAATTTTGCAAATGCCTTTAGTGTACTTAATTTGAATGGCTCTAATATTTCAGCAGTAGGAAAAATCACCTCAGATGATGGAAAGTTTAATGATGATTTGGAAATTGATGGAGCATTAAACCATGATGGTACTACTGTGGGATTTTTTGGAGTAACTCCTGTAACTGTTCCCTTTATGAGCAGAGCTACTTCAGGTGATTCTCTAGCCGTTTTAATTGTAAGATTCCAAATATTACAGGATATTTTATCTCAATTGACTAGTGGTCAAACGGGAAATCCAAGTGGTGTTGGAATTATTGCTATAGCTTGATTTAGTTCTCTAATATCGTACTTTTGAATTGTACATATTATGATGCAACAACAAGAGATCACACCCCAAACTTTTGCACAAAGCATGGGGCAACTCAAACGCAGAATTGCCCAAGTGCAAGGAGAGACCCAGCAGATGAGTGCTGATACCATGACAGATACACTAAACCAAGTAATGCAGATGGTAAATCAACTATTCTCTCAAGTCACTCAAAAGGATAGAACTATCCAGGAGATTCAAGGCAAACTGGATAAATGCTACAACGCTCATCCAGAGTTAAAAATTGCAGAAGAGGCTGACGAAAAAACAAAATCACAAAAAGCCACTAAAGGCCAAGCCAAAAAAGTGTAAACCACTTCTTTTTTAATTATATTTTATAGATACATCATCGCTCCCCAGCTTCTCTTTGGAGCCTTTGCGTTTTGGTTTTCATAGGTGGGGGGCATTAGTTCTGATTAATCGTATTTTTGAATTGTACAGTATGGCACGCCCATTAAAGAACAAACCAGGAGCTAAAATATCTAGTCATTGTAAAGACTCACATCATAAAACCTGTAAGCTTGTATACGGAATTTCTGCGGAGTATAAAGAAAAACACGGATTCAACAAAACATGTGAGTGTTTTTGTCACTAGACATTACCTGTACCTGTGGATCTACCAAATTAGAAAAATTTACAGAAAAGAAAATTCACTGTAGAGAATGTGGGGCATTATTTTATCTGATGCCAATATGGAGTCCACTTGATAAAATTCAAAATATAGAGAGTTAGTTCTCAAAAAGAGTAATAATCTGATACCTGTTGCAATGAACACAAGTTATTGGCATATTCCAACATGGGCTGCACTCATTATAGTATTTGCAGTTCATTTGATTGACTGATAGAATTTTCTATGCAGTTATCTCATTTTTTCTTTTTTGATTTTGGCATTTAACTCCCCATAGTCAGCATAGTTATCCGTTTGTTCTAGTGCTTTCTTAGATGCTTGATAGTTGAGGATGTCTCTTTCATCACCTTTGTTGTTTGGTTCTACTTCTCCCAGTAATAACCGATTTTCCCAAGAGCTTCTCTTCCAGTCAGACATCCAGATCATGTCCTCATACATTGACTCATATGCCCAAGTTTCTACTGTGATAAAGCAACGGTTTTCATATAAACCAGAAATCAAAACAAGACCTTCAAACATTACCAAGTCATATTGTTTGCCTTTTGGATTTGGGTTATTCTTTGCTAATTCTACAAATTTGTCATAGTTTTCTGCACAATTGTAAAATGGGATATTAACTAAGTGAAGACCCATACTGTTTACATCATACTCTCCTGGCCCAACTAATACAGCCCCGACTCCAACTAATACCACTAGAACGGCAACTATAGCTATGCCAACTTTTGAGGAGGTTTTCAATTTCTATTCACCAACAAGGATAATATTATATCCTCACCTCCATACATGATTCCCGCATATACCCACATAACACTAATCAAAACAAAGAGTCCTACTTCTGTTTTATCCATTTCGACCCTCCGGTGCGTTATCTTCTAAAAAATAAGCCATGACGTTGGCTCTGTGGACTGAACTGATAATGTGTTGATCCCAATAAGCTGGGGTGTGATTACACACTTTGCAGAGAGGCATTATACTGCATCCTCTACTGCTTCATCTATGTCAAGTAAGAGATCATCGTTGATGAGTCTTAACTCTCCAATTCTGTTTGATTTCATACTATAGCGTCTCATGCTATACATATTAACATAGCGCCCCATGCTATACTTTATTAACAACAAATAGTACAATTCACCAGTGACACCACTAGCTAAAAGATACCAAGAAAAATGTGAACTTCGAATAGTTTACTGTGAGAACTGTATTAGGAATTTTCCATCATCAAGAAAGATCGCAAGATGTGGTGTTTGCGGGAAATATATCCAATGAAAAACACCAAAAACGTCGAGCCTAAAAAAACGAAATACAATACTTTTCCATATCTTGTAGAATGTAATCCAGTACCAAAAAGTATTGTATATCTCTAAAAAATAGCAAACCTTATAGCAATTGTACGGTTTTGAAATGTACAGAAATGGAAGTCGTTGATCGTAAAACCCCTAATTTATCTATCAAAAAATCTGGAAAACGAATGACTCGAGAAGAGTTCCTACATGATATAGAACAAGTAAATGGTTCAGGAGCTGCAAAGGCAACAAAAAAAGCACATTTGAATCGCCTAGATCATTATTGTAATAAAATGCATGGAATGTCCGCTGATGAGACATTAGAGTGGCCCTATGAGAAGACAAAATCTGACCAAGAAGATAGAGAAATTATGGCCATTGACTTTCTCAAACAAGCTGTATCTTTCTGCAAGGTATCACACCCTGATATATTGCTATATCCAGGATATCTTAACAAAACTATTCCCAATCCAAATAATCATCTAAAAAAACTCAATGATAACACAATTCCTGTTTGGATTGCATCAGTTGTAGTATACATGAGAGTTGTCTTTAACATAAAATTACAGTATCAAGATTATGTAAAATCAATTGGAATGCCAGTAATTGTTAGACGAGGAATTTATGATGATGAGGATGCAGAACCATTAACTACAACGCAAGCCAGAAATGTCTTAGATACACTCACACATCACAAGACCAAGGTAATCTGCCGTGTCATGAATGATTTGGGGTTTAGAATT
>CAYOEI010000157.1:0-6615 GCA_964402825.1 uncultured Hyphomicrobiaceae bacterium | reverse complement strand
ATTCTGTTCGCCAATGAAAGCGAGATCACATCGCTGTATCAGATGAATTCCTTCGACGACGCCGCGGGCGCGGTGCGCGCTGAATGCGAAATCGCCGTGCTGACGCGCTCTGAAGCCGGCGCGGTGATCATTTCCGGCAATGACACAATTCTCGTGCCCGCCGAGCCGGTAGAGAAGGTCGCCGATGCGACCGGGGCGGGCGATCTCTATGCCGCCGGGTTCCTTTATGGCCTGACACAAGACCGATCGCTGGAAGAATGCGGCAAGCTGGGCGCGCTGGCCGCAAGCGAAATTATCTCCCATATCGGCGCGCGGCCTGAGGTGAGCCTGAAGGAGCTGGGTCAACAAAAAGGTCTTCTGAGCTAAATTTCAGGGACTGATCGGTCAATTGGCAAAAAATTGTGTCTCCAGGGCAACACTAAAGATATAATTTGCGCGCTAACGGCCAGAAAATGCACATCATTCTCGTGTTTTCGGATAGCTTCAGAATCGGTGATACTTAGTATTGCGTTTTTAGGGGCACATTATGGGCGGCAAAATGGGCGGCAAATTTTCCATACTTTCCAAATTCTCACTGAGCGCGGCGGCGGCCATTCTCGTCCTCAGCCTTTCTCCAATCCCGGCTTTCGCCGGTGGCGATGTAGGATACAAGGACAGCCCAGTCTCTGGGGGTCGGACCATCTGGGAAGGCTTTCACGTCGGCGGGCATTTCGGCAATAGCGACTATGATCATGATATCAGCCAGTCCTTACCCGCTTCACCATTGGTCACCAACAGCAGCAGCGGTGACGATTCCACCGGCGGCTTCCTCTATGGCTCATCCTGGCAGTTCGACAAATGGGTTCTCGGCACTGACAGCGCCTATTCATTCGGCGATGCGGCGTCGGGATTGAACGTTGCGGCAAATGGAACATCGGCTACCGCGGATATCGACTGGAGCTCGTCATCCAGTGTTCGGGCCGGTTATCTGGTGGCACCGAATTTTATGATTTTTGGCACTCTTGGCGTCGCTTTCGCGAGTATCGATGTGTCCGGCACGATGATTGCGGGCGGCAGCGATGATGAAACGGCTATTGGCTATACTATCGGCGGCGGTGTCGAAACCACATTGGGCAACCGCTGGTTTGCACGGGTTGAATATCTCCATACCGATTATGGCGACGAAAACTTCACTGAAGTTGGTGGCGGACGCTTTAATGTCGATCTGGATACCGACGTTGTTCGCGGCGCCATCGGTTATCGCTTCGACTGGAGCCCGTTCGATCTGATGCGCTAAGGCCTGAGATCAGTTCAAACTAAAAATTATTAAGACGGCCTGCAGGTTAATCTCAGCGGGCCGTTTTCTTTTGCGCTAATTAATCAGCCCCAGAGAATCGGCGCCTACAGCTTCCGCAGCGCCACCCGGTCGACCTCATGGCCGCTGGTCTTGTGCAGGATCAAATCCGCGCGCTGGCGCGTGGGCAGAATGTTCTCCTGCAAATTCTTCAGATTGATATCCCGCCAAATGCCCTGCGCGGTTTCGCGCGCATTTTCATCGTTCAGCTTTGAATAGCGGTGAAAATAAGCAGCCGGGTCGCGGAATGCCGTTTGACGCAGCCGCATAAAGCGCTCTTCGTACCAGCGCCCGGCAAGCTCCGCATCGGCGTCAATATAAATCGAGAAATCGAAATAGTCCGAAACAAAGGGGATGGCTTCCCCGTCTTTGGGGAGCCGTGCGGGTTGCAGCACATTCAGCCCGTCAACGATCAGAATATCGGGACGATCGATGATGTTGGTCTCGCCCGGGATCACATCATAATGAAAGTGCGAATAAACCGGCGCGGCTACATCGCGCTTGCCCGCCTTTACCTGGGCTAGAAAATCGAGCAGACGCGTCTGGTCATAACTCTCGGGAAACCCTTTTCTGTTCATCAGGCCCCGCGTTTCAAGCAATTCATTGGAGCGTAGAAACCCGTCAGTACCAATGAGATTGACGCGCGGATGATCAGGCCAGCGCGCCAGCAGCGCTTCGAGCACGCGCCCCGTGGTGCTCTTGCCCACCGCAACGGACCCGGCGAGGCCGATAATGAACGGCATCTTGCCGTCCTTCTTTCCAAGGAATGTCGAGGTTGCCTCATGCAGCCTCTGGGCGGCGGCCACATACAGGTTCAGCAGCCTGGAAAGAGGCAGATAGACATCGCGCACCTGATCCAGCGACATCCGTTCGGTCAAACCGGAGAGCCGTTCGACATCCGCCTGAGTGAGCGTCATCGGCGTGTCGGCGCGTAAAGCCGCCCACTCCGCCTTGGAGAAGGTCCTGTAGGGTGTCAGCCTGCCTGCGGGCCTCTCCTTCATATCCGTCCCATCCGGCATGACAACTAACGCTCCTTGCCCCGGGAAGCCTTCTCCTCAAGTCCCGATGTTCCCATGCGGCCTTCAAGCTCGGCCAGAACATCATCTAGGGAAATATCGCGCGCCTCCAGCAGTACCAGTAAATGATAAAGCAGATCAGCCGCTTCGGATTTTAGCGCGCCGCCGTCCTGCGAAACGCCGGCGATCACGGTTTCCACCGCCTCTTCGCCAAGTTTCTTCGCGCAGCGCTCAGCGCCTCCATCCAGCAATGTGCGGGTATAGGAGGTGTCGCCGCTTGCCGCGGCGCGCGCCGCGATCGTCGCTGCAAGTTTTCTCAGCACATCATCGCTCATAGCCGGGTCATACACCTTTGCGGCTAAGTTTGGAAATAGCGAGTGTGCTTCAATGTGTTATTCGTGGCTACTTCCCTGCCGTCATTCCGGTGGAAACCGGAATGACGGGAAGTTCGTGATCTTCATCGATGGATGGGAGAGGTTTAAATAATCAAACGCCGTCCAGCCGCACGGCCACTCCGGCTTCAGCCATGTGCCGCTTGGCCTCGCCGATTGAATATTCACCAAAATGAAAAATCGAAGCCGCCAGCACGGCGCTGGCATGGCCCTCAACGACACCCTCCACAAGATGATCGAGCGTACCAACGCCCCCCGACGCAATGACAGGCACGTGCACCGCGTCAGCAATTTTGCGTGTCAGCACCAGATCGAATCCATTCTTGGTCCCATCCCGGTCCATGGAGGTGAGCAAAATTTCGCCCGCCCCCAGCGCGACCACTTGCCTGGCATATTCAAGAGCGTCAATGCCCGTCGGCTCACGCCCGCCATGAGTGTAGATTTCCCACTTCAGCGCCCCGCCGGTTGTGACTTTTTTCGCGTCTATCGCCACAACAATGCACTGCGCGCCGAATTTTTCAGCCGCCTCGCGCACGAAATCACGGTTCTTGACGGCCGCTGTCATGATCGAAACCTTATCAGCGCCGGCCGCCAGCAGTTTGCGCACGTCTTCGACATTTCGCACCCCGCCTCCAACGGTCAGCGGCATGAAACAGCGCTCCGCGGTTCGCTCAACAACATCAAAAATTACATCGCGGTCTTCGTGTGACGCGGTGATATCGAGAAAACACAGCTCATCGGCGCCGGCGGCATCATACGCTGTTGCGGCTTCAACCGGGTCGCCCGCATCACGCAGATCGACAAAATTGACACCCTTGACGACGCGGCCGTCTTTTACATCAAGGCAAGGTATGACGCGAGTTTTGAGCATCGCACTAGACGCCTTCCCCATTCAGAATCGCCAGCGCCTCTTTGGCGTCAAGCCGTCCGTCATAGAGCGCGCGGCCTGAAATCGCCCCCTCAAGAATGGAATATTCTTCACGCATCAGTTTCCTGACATCATCTATAGAGGCCAGCCCTCCCGATGCTATCACCGGGATGGAGACCGTGCGGGCAAGTTCTTCCGTGGCTTCAAGGTTGAGCCCTTGCAGTACCCCATCGCGCTCAATATCGGTATAGATAATCGCAGTGACACCGGCGAACTCGAACATCTTGGCAAGCTCCATTGCCGAGGTGGTGCTGGTTTCCGCCCATCCCTCAATCGCCACCATGCCGCCCCGCGCGTCGATCCCAACGGCTATTTTTCCGGGGAATTCCTTGCAGGCCTCGCGCACCAGATCGGGGTTCTTGACCGCCACCGTCCCCAGGATAACCCTGGAAATGCCCTTCTCAAGCCAGGCGCTGATTGTCGCCATATCGCGAATGCCGCCGCCCAGCTGAGCAGGAATGGTTATGGATTGAAGTATCGACTCCACCGCCGCGCCATTGACGGGCTTACCTTCAAAAGCGCCGTTGAGATCAACCATGTGGAGATACTCAAAACCCTGATCCTGAAATTGCCGCGCCTGCGCCGCCGGATCATCGTTGAACACGGTCGCCGCATCCATTTCACCCTGTATCAGACGTACACACTGGCCGTCTTTGAGATCAATGGCAGGAAAAAGGATCATGTCATGGCATCCATTTCAGGAAGTTTGTGATCAGCGCCAGCCCCAGTTTCTGACTTTTTTCCGGGTGAAACTGTGTGCCCGCCATATTATCGCGCGCCACCATTGCGGTAACCGGCCCGCCATAGCTGCTCTGCGCCGCCACATGAGCCGGTTCGTCGGCTGCCAGATGATAGGAGTGGACAAAATAAGCATGCAGACCATTGGGGCCGGTTTCAATACCCGCCAGAAGTGGATGGGGATTGATGACGTCAAGCGTGTTCCAGCCCATATGCGGTATTTTCAGGCTCGGGTCATCGGGCTCAATGGCGCGCACCTCGCCGCCTATCCAGCCAAAACCGGGCGTTTGCCCATGTTCCAGGCCGCGCGCCGCCATCAGCTGCATGCCAACGCAGATCCCTAAGAAAGGGCGGGCCTTTTTTATGACTGCTTCCTCAAGAGCTTCCATCATGCCGGCAATGCCGCACAGTCCTGACCGGCAATCGGCAAACGCGCCGACGCCCGGCAACACGACACGTTCCGCACCGCGCACCTCATCAGGGTCCGATGTCAGTTTGATCTCAAATCCCGTCCCCGCTTCGCCGTTCATGCGCTCAAATGCCTTGGCGGCGGAATGAAGATTCCCAGAACCATAATCAATGATGGTGACCGTATTTGGCGCTGACATTGTATAAATTGCCTATTTAACGGGATCGGGGAACAGGCCGATCACGCCTTCCGCTTCGCTGCCACCTTTGGCGGGGCTTACCGGTGCGCCAACAGAGTGCTGAGCGCGTGGCGCGGATATGAATGTTTCATCCACCCGGCCCCCCTGTTGGTCAATCCAGTCAGTGAAAAACCGTTCCTCGCACTCCGTAAGGTCCCGCCCGCTCACCGGTCCTTCAAAACTGTAACCGCGCAAACCAAGACTCCAGCGGCGCAAATCATTCGCCAGCAGCGCAAATACAGGGTTTACAATCAGTGCCGCCCAACCCGCAGCAGCTTCGCCAGCATCAAGAACCGCCAATACACCCTGGATAGATAAAATCAGGACTATAAGGGCGGCAAACACAAACCACATACGGTGATAGAGCAGCCACAGCATTGGAATCAGCAGAGCAACCCAGGCGAAACCTTCTTTAACGAAAACGATGTTGTCGGCGCGTTGCGAAATATCGCCGGCTTCGTCTTCGCGTTCATGAACCGTATAAGTGACCACTTTGCGCCCTCATTATCGACCGGCAGATCAGCAGACCTAAAGCGTTCCCTTGGTGGAGGGCACCATATCGGCCTGGCGCGAATCGATGGCCAAAGCCAGGCCGAGTGCGCGCGCAAGACCCTTATAGCAGGACTCGATCATGTGATGATTATTGTCCCCATAAAGGCACTCCACATGCAGCGTTAAACCCGCATTTTGAGCAAAGGCGCCAAACCATTCCTTAAACAGCTCGGCATCCATTTCGCCGATCTCGGGGCGGGTGAGCGCGACCTTCCAGACAAGATAGGGTCTGCCGGATATATCCAGTGAAACCCGGGTCAGCGCCTCATCCATCGGCAGATGGACACAGGCGAACCGCGAAATGCCTTTTTTATCGCCAAGCGCTTTTGTCAGCGCCTGTCCGAGCGCGATGCCGGAATCCTCGGTGGTGTGATGCTGATCCACATGCAGATCGCCATCAACCTTGAGCGTAATATCCATCAGCGAATGACGCGCCACCTGCTCCAGCATGTGGTCG
The DNA here is from genome assembly GCA_964402825.1 of uncultured Hyphomicrobiaceae bacterium. Classification (GTDB taxonomy): domain Bacteria; phylum Pseudomonadota; class Alphaproteobacteria; order Rhizobiales; family Methyloligellaceae; genus UBA2767. Next base: position 552 of record CAYOEI010000157.1, on the reverse strand, counting down.
AGAAAGCCGATTCCTGTTGAAATATCGGCTTGACCCTTGCCGTCAATATTAACGCTGACCTTGATTTTGGTCTCTTTTGTATTGCGCTCGATGCTGGCTTCGCGCATGACATTCTCTTTCTCAAATTTAATCTCAAAATGAGGCAAGTGGCCCGTAAAACGCTCCTTTAGCACCTCTTGGCATGACGCGCCACAATCAACGATTCACCATGGTTGCTGTAGATTTGCATCGATTCACTATAAATTTGCCGGTGTATGGCAAGAATCCTGCACACACTTGATTTAGCTCGACGCGATACCGATATGGCGGGGACAGAAATACTCATGATGAATACACACGAAAATTCACACAAAAGCTGGCACGCCACCACAATTTTGAGCGTCCGCAAGGGCGGCAAGGTGGTGATTGCCGGAGACGGCCAGGTCAGCCTTGGCAATACCGTCATCAAGGCGAACGCACGCAAGGTGCGCACCCTTGGGACCGGCAATGTCATTACCGGCTTTGCCGGGGCGACGGCTGACGCATTCACATTGTTTGAGCGGCTGGAAACCA
>CAYOEI010000156.1:0-4252 GCA_964402825.1 uncultured Hyphomicrobiaceae bacterium | reverse complement strand
TCATCACAAGACAGGAAGCCTTAGAGTGCGGCTTGATCCGGTACTTCACCGGCAAGCCCTGCAAGCCCTGCAAGCGTGGGCATGTGGCTGAGCGTAGGACAGATAATTATAGCTGCGTCGAATGTGACATAATCGTAAGCGCTGCGCACCGTGAGTCCAACCGAGAAAAATACAACGCAAGAGCTAGGGCGTGGGGCAATGGCAACAGGGAGGCCGCCGTGGAGAGATGCCGGGCGTGGCGCAGGGCCAACCCAGAAAAGCATCGGGAAGCAGTTAAGTCGTGGCAAAAGAGAAACCCAGACAAGGTTCGGTCATTTTCCCGAAAGCGTACCAGGGCAAACCCAGAAGCGAACCGGGCAAGAGTCAGAGAATGGGTGCGTACAAATCCAGAGAAAAAGAGAGAACAGGACAAAGCGTGGGTAAGGGCGAACCCAGAAAGAGCGAAGGCCTACGGCAAAAAATACCGCAAGACTAACCCGCACATAGGCAGAGCAATCGTTGTACGACGACAAACAGCGAAGCGTAAAGCATCTCCGAAATGGCTCACACAAGACCACCTGGCGGAAATGAAAACGATCTATCAGTCGGCTGAATTGCTACAGCTTGCACATGGAAACGGACAGAAATTCCACGTTGACCACATCGAGCCATTACAGGGCGAGGACAGACGCGGCCTGCACGTTCCCTGGAACCTTCAAGTGTTAGAAGCCAGAGAGAATATCTCTAAGAGCAACCGGCCAGTTAGGCATGTCCTATGGAAGGAACGGTAGGCCTTCTACCTCAAACCTGCTTGCGCTCTCCTCATCTGTATCGCTTGAGGTGAGAATGCCTCGATGCCTTGCAAGCAAGGCACACTGTTGGCCAGACCCCTATGGGATTGAGATGAAGGGGTAGCGCCCAGCTCTGCCTGTCAGCACAGACCCGCAATTGCGAGAACCGCGCCAAGGCGACAGCCCTCGCTTTGGCTTTGGCCCTGGCAGCAGCGATGGCCCGCGCCCTAGCTCTGGCCTTCGCCTTGGCGATGGACCGAGCGTAGAAGCGCTTCTTTTTATAGCGCGTTGCCGTGCGTCGTCCTGCCAGCCTTCTTGAGGGTGTTCCCTTGGGAACAGGCTGTTCCCTAAGAAACCGTCATAACCCCACGGAACTGGACATGGGATGACCACCACGCCCATCCGCGCGACACTCTATGACCCTGATACTGCGTCGGCACAAGACGACCTGGAAAGCGACGGGAAGATGTAATGAAACAAGTGACTGGCACGATGTTCCGATCCTCGCTCGCTTTGTTGTCCTGCGCGCCGATGCTGGCGCTCCTGCTGATGTGCGCCTCACCGGCGGAAGCCAAGCGCGTCGCACTGGTCATCGGCAACAATGATTATGAGAACGTCCCCGATCTTCAAAAGGCGGTGAACGATGCGCGCGCCCTCGGCAAAACGCTCAAGGACCTGGACTTTGAGATCATCACCGCGGAGAACCTTACCCGCCGGGCGATGAACCAAAAGCTCCAGGAGTTCGCCGCTAAGCTCGGGAGAGGCGACGAAGCCCTATTCTTTTTCGCCGGACATGGGGTTCAGATCAGCGGCCAAAACTTTCTGCTCCCGACCGACATTCCAAACGCCAAGCCAGGTCAGGAAGCCTTTGTGAGGTACGAGGCCGTCGGCGTCCATCAGGTGCTGGACATTATTCGTGGGCGCGGCAGCCGGGTGGCGATCCTCGTTCTTGATGCCTGCCGCAACAATCCTTTTCGCAGAGAGGGCACACGATCGGTAGGCGGAACGCGCGGTCTTGCGCGCATGGCAGCGCCTGAGGGCACCTTCATCATGTATTCTGCGGGCGCAGGGCAGGAAGCGTTGGATACCACCGGCGATGACGATGCCCACCCCAATTCCATATTCACACGCACCCTGGTTCCGTTGCTGAAGACGCCGGGCTTGAAACTGACGGAGACCGCGCGGCGGGTGCGACGCAAAGTGCAAAAGCTTGCCGCTACCACCGCCCATGAACAGCGGCCAGCCTATTACGACGAGGTCACGGGCGATTTCTTCTTCACGCCCAGCGCCGCGGACGCACCCGCGTCTAGCGTTAGCACCAACATACACCGGGACGAAACCTTGTGGGCGACGATCACGGACTCCGACAGAGTGTCGGATTTTGAGTTTTACCTGAGTAGATTCCCCAAGGGGCGTTACTCGGCGGTGGCAGAGCTAAAAGTTGAACAGCTCAAGGAAGCGCGCGCGCCGGCAGTCGCAGCGATAACGCCTCCACCATCGATCAGAGAGGAGTCTCCATCGATCACAGAGCGGACTCCATCAAGCAGAAAGAAGTCTACATCGCGCAAGAAGAGTTCCACATCGCGCAGGAAGCGTTCTCGATCGATCAAAAAGGATCGAAGGCGCCGCGCAACCGCGGGTCGTCAAGCGCGTGCAGCAGGGCGCGCAGCCATTCGGCGTAAGCCCCGTAGAAACTGCAATTCCCACAACGGGAGCAACCATTTTGCCGGGCAGTACAACAGGTGCTAGGAGGCTAACTGGTCAGCCGGCTACTAATGGGCCCACCCGTTTGATGGAGTCGTTTTCGAAGCCGGGGAGCCAGTGGGACCCGAGTGTCGGATGACAATGTCCACTTTTGGCACTTAGTGGACATTCGGTGTCTTGTTGCTTATCTGTCGAACCCGATACGCAACCAGCAGACGGCTGTGATCCCGTTAAATGCTTTCAATAAGATTTGCTTTGCCAGCCTAGTCGTCTGTTGCCTCTTGAACCATCGTAGTCAGGCGATCGACGTCCCTGACCAATAGCGCGTCGCCCCGGCGTTCAATGATGCCGATCCGCGAAAGGCGATTGAGCTCGCGGGTGACAGCTTCCCGGTGCGTACTGATGCGATTAGCGATCTCAACGTGCGTAAATTCTTTAGTGGAGGGAACCATGAGAGAGTACATACCCCCACGGGAATACTACCGGCGCCTGCGACGCTTATACCGCCGGTGAGGACGCTTATACCGCCGGTGAGATTGAGCCTGACAGAAGCCGCTTTCTATTGTTCCACTATAGCAGCCCCAACGCCCAAGCAGCTCCGCATCACGCGCGCTCACAGGACCGCCGGCAAGCGCGTTCATGCGCGCATGGTGCAGTTCCGCTGCCTCTGTCAACCCAGCGGATGCCGGACCCACAACTACCAGCATGGTCAGTCCAAGTGCTGCCACTGCCAATATCAATCGATGCATTTGCCTGCCTCCAAAACGCTGCTCCATATGTTGCACTCGTGAGGCACTAGGTCAACGGCGCGGACACACCCTCGGCTATGAGATCGACAAGGCGTGGTGAACCGCGGCGGCGGTAGAAAAATTTGAGCTTTACACGTTTCTGAGATTTCGGCTGGTATTGGGGCTGAGCCGAGGGGTGCTTCGCGAATGATCGGCTGAGACAGCACGATCAATCGTCGGAGGACACTATAGCCAAGATAATTCTCTTCTCCGCTATTGCATTTTTCGCCGTAATGACGGTTTTTGCCTCGGCTGCTGAAGCTTGGGTCTCATGCGACCACGTCTCGGTGGTCGTCCGCGGCTTCGCGACGTCTGACAGCGCCAAGCGCGACAAGAAGAAGAGCGTCTACAGGTCCACCAAGAAGCGTAATACTCGCGCCATCAAAGCGCGCAACGTTAAGCCTAAATCCACCGCCAAGAAGGTCGAGACGGCGAAGACTGCCCCGATCAAGTCGGAAACGGCGAACGAGAATTCCACCAACTCCACGGCGTGGTCTCTAGGCAATAGCTACGTCGGCTGCAAAACGCTCTCGATTGGCTGCGTCGTGGCCAATTCTGAGCCGACCAAGATGACCGGGAACCTCGGCCGGCTGAGCGTCCCTGAACCCAATCAGCTGGCCTCAGGTCGACGAGAATCGCCGACCTTGAAGCGCGGCGCCTTCGGGAACACCGAGCACTAAGAATTATAGCTCAGGCGCGCTTGCAGCGCGTCCTACGGGATCGCCTTGCGCCAATAGTTGGGGCGCCCTTGCGTCGGATGCGCCGGCGCCACACGCCGTCCGGCGCGAGCTGAAAGCGCACGCTTCGGCAGAGTGGCGAGCGATTTGTTGCCTACTTTGTTGGCTACCAGATTCCGAGACCGTGATTGGCACCAGCGCGGCATTTCCGCTCGCGCCACCTTACAGAGGTGTCGCTCACTAGTCCGCATGTCTGCTTTCGGGGGTAAAGCGGACATCCGCTCTTCCCTGTTATAAAGACGCGCGAGAACTT
>CAYOEI010000155.1:0-4695 GCA_964402825.1 uncultured Hyphomicrobiaceae bacterium | reverse complement strand
GTCCAGGTAATCAGGCCAGTCCCGATCAATACGATGCGCAAGGAACAAGCCGGCAATCAGAAAGAAATCCGGCATACGAAAAGGTTTGGCGAATGAGACAAGAGCATGCATCCAGCTTAAGCTCCCGGCGGCCGCTTCGACACCCAGGGTCGAATGCATCATAACGACCATGAGAATGCAGATACCTTTGGCACAATCCACCCATGAAACACGGGCCGGTGAGTTATCCAGGTGCATGAAAAAATGCCTCCGCCAGAAATTCAGATTACAGGAGGCAAGCAAACCCCGTGCCATTGATGCGGCGCATGTGATGCGGCGCACGGTATATCCCGCACACTCCATTACGGAAAGCACGTAAATGACCCTTGGAATTTAAAACGTGAAAAACGACCCTGTCTTCCTGATTATTGCGTACCAAGTACAAGACAAAAGTTAATATTCTTGCTTACAGAGGTCCGTTTTATAAGTTAACCCAAGTAGAAAAAACATTGTCATGTCAACATTTAAGCGCATTGTCATCCTGACAGGAGCTGGACTTTCAGCTGAATCGGGCCTCAGCACCTTCCGTGACAAGGACGGTATCTGGGCCAGGCACCGAATTGAGGATGTAGCGACGCCGGAAGCCTTCGCCCGCGACCCCGTACGCGTGCTGGAATTTTACAATACCCGGCGCAAGGGGGCGGCAGGCGTAAAACCGAACGCCGCCCACGACGCGCTTGCAAAGCTGGAAAAGAATCATCCCGGTGACGTTCTCACCGTTACTCAGAATATTGACCCGCTGCACGAAATGGCGGGCACGCAACGCCTCATCCATATGCATGGTGAGATTTTGAAAACGCTATGCGCTCATTGCGGGGCGAAAGAGCCATGGGAAGAGGATCTCTCAACAGACCTTGTCTGTCAGGCCTGCAACAGGACGGGCCATCTGCGCCCTGACGTGGTGTGGTTTGGCGAGATGCCCTATCGGATGGAAGAGATTTATCAGGCGCTTGGTGCGTGCGATCTGTTCATCTCCATCGGCACCAGCGGCACGGTCTATCCGGCAGCTGGTTTTGTGATGGAGGCGCGGGGCGCCGGGGCGCACACAGTTGAACTCAATCTGGAGCCTTCGGAGGGCGCATCCATGTTCTCGCAAGCCATTCACGGTCCAGCGACGCAAGTTGTGCCCGCTTTTGTGGATGAGTTGCTCTAGCGCTCCAGCACGGCCACCACCTCGACATGCTCGGAGAACAGAAACTGGTCCACCGGTGTGACATCTGTCAGCTTGTAGCCGCCATCCATCAAGATACGGATATCACGCGCCAGCGTCGCGGGATTGCAGGAAACGGCAATGACATGGCGTACTGTTGATTGAGCAAGTTCCGTAGCCTGGGCTCGCGCTCCGGCCTTGGGCGGGTCGAAGACAACCGCATCGAAAGCGTCCAGTTCCTTTGCATCCAAAGGCTCTCGAAACAAATCACGGCACGCCGTTGTGATCGGTTTCAGCCCCCTCGCTTGCCGCGCCGCGGCTTCAATTGCGACAAGGGCGTCTTCTTCCACCTCGACCGCCAGGACTTCACTGCGCCGGGCTAACGGCAGCGCAAATGTCCCCGAACCGCAAAAGAGATCGGCCACGCGCGAGGCCTCACCACAGGCGGCCAGAACGTGATGAGCCAGCACCTCTTCAGCCTCCAGCGTCGCCTGTACGAATGCTCCTGGCGGCGGGACACAATTGACATCGCCAAATTTCAGAAACGGCGCACGGCGGGTTGCCAGAACCTCCCCGTTAATTGTCAATCGCGCCAGATCAAGGCGCTCGGAAAATTCCGCCAAAGCCATGAGAAGATCAGGATCGTGCACTTCCCTTACACCCTCAATGCTGACATCCAGCCCGCCATCAGAAGCGAGAATGGTGACGCGTGCTTCTCCTTTCCGGGTCAAAAGCGCGCCCAGCATCTCGCGCAAATCCGGCAGCGCTTTAACGATGCGATTCCGCAAAACCGGGCATTCCTGCATATCGACGATTGTGTGGGAGAGCCGCTTGTAAAAGCCGAGCAACACACTGCTGCGCGTTCTGCGCGCGCTAAGAACCGCGCGCCGCCGCGTGCCGGTTTTCGCGGGGATGACAGGCTCTACCGGAACATCGAGGCCGCGTGAAAGAAAGGCCTGCCTGATCTGCTCACGCTTCCAATCAAGATAAGGGGTGGGGTTCAGATGCTGTAGTGAACATCCCCCGCATGTCCCGAAATGGCGGCATACCGGTTCGCAGCGTTGTTCGCTTGCTTTAAGAATCTCCAGAACGTCGCCGCGCGCACCTTCCATATTCACCCGCACCCGCTCACCTGGAAGCGTGAACGGAACATAGACCAGGTTCTCATCATGCTGAGCCACGCCGTCACCACGGCTGCCAAGCGTTTCAATGACAATCTCATGCGACATAACGCGCACCAATCAAGGTTTCAATATTACCCTCCCCGCCTTTAATCGGTGAGGGCACAATGCCGGTCACCTCCCAGCCCCGCTGACCCTCAATCCAGTCACGAACGCTGTCCAGCGCACGTTGACGCGCCGCCTCGTCACGGACCACGCCGCCCTTGCCCACCGCATCCGGGCCGGCTTCGAATTGCGGTTTCACCAGAGCCACAAGCCAGCAGCCGGGCGCTGCAAGTTTGAGCGCGGCTGTCAGTGCTTTGGTGAGTGAGATGAAGCTTACATCCGCGACAATCGCCGTAACAGGATTTGTGATCTGCTCCGATGTAAGGCTGCGTGCATCGGTTCCCTCCAGGGAGCTTACGCGCGGATTATCCTTGAGCTCAGCGCTGAGTTGACCCTGCCCCACATCGACACACCAGACATGGCCTGCCCCTTGTTCCAGCAGGACTTGCGTAAAGCCGCCCGTGGAAGCCCCGACATCGAGGGCAACGCGCCCTTGCGCATCAAACCCAAAAGCATCCAGCGCCTTGATGAGCTTTGCAGCGCCCCGCGAGACATAGCGGTTGGCGTCACCTGTCACGTCAAGGGATGCCGTTGCAGCAATCATCATTGCCGGCTTGCTCGCAGCCGCGCCATCAACTCTTACCAGCCCGCGCCTGATAAGATCGCGCGCGCGTGAACGCGTTGCGGCCAAACCACGTGCGGCGAGCAGAATATCGAGACGTTCTTTTTTGACTGGATCAGCCAAGGGCGTTCAGGCGTCAGGCCCGCTCACCTGTCTCGGCGCGGCGTTCGCGCCCCAAAGCGGCAAACACGGTCTTTACGATGCCATCTGCATCAAGACCGGCCTGGGCGTACATAAGTTCGGGTTTGTCCTGATCGATGAACAGGTCTGGCAGAACCATGGACCGCACTTTAAGGCCGTTATCTAACAAACCTTCGTCGGACAGGAATTTCAGGACATGCGACCCGAATCCACCGACCGACCCCTCTTCAATGGTAATGAGCACTTCGTGCTCCCGCGCCAGCGTTTTGATCAGATCATGATCCAGCGGCTTGGCGAAGCGGGCATCGGCGACCGTCGCCGGCAGCCCCAATGCCGCCAGCTGATCGGCGGCGTTCAGGCATTCGGCAAGCCGTGTCCCAAGGGACAGGAGCGCGATAGTTGAACCTTCGCGCATAATGCGCCCCTTGCCGATCTCCAGCGGCTCGGGATTTTCCGGAATCTCAACGCCAACCCCCTCGCCGCGCGGAAAACGGAAGGCGCTGGGGCCATCATCAATTTCAGCCGCGGTTGCGACCATACGCACGAGCTCCGCCTCATCGGCCGCCGCCATCACGACAAAGCCCGGCAGGCAGCAAAGATAAGCAATATCAAAAGAACCGGCATGAGTTGGACCATCAGCCCCCACCAGTCCGGCGCGGTCGATGGCGAAGCGGACGGGAAGTTTCTGGACCGCAACGTCATGCACCACCTGGTCGTAAGCGCGCTGAAGGAATGTCGAATAAATCGCCGCGAAAGGCTTGTAGCCCTGGGTCGCCAGACCCGCCGCAAATGTCACTGCATGCTGCTCGGCAATACCCACATCAAAGCAGCGATCCGGGAATTTCTCGCCAAAAATATCAAGTCCCGTGCCCGAAGGCATGGCCGCTGTTATGGCAACTATTTTATTATCTTTTTCAGCGAGTTGAGATAATGAGTTAGCAAATACCTTTGTATAGGATGGCGCGTTGGGGGTCGATTTTTCCTGCGCCCCCGTGACTACGTTAAAGCGCGCCGTAGCATGGCCCTTGTCGTCGGAATTTTCTGCCGGTGCGTAACCCTTGCCCTTCTGGGTCACCACATGGATGAGAATTGGTCCTTCTTGCGCGTCTCGCACATTGCGCAGCACGGGCAGCAGATGATCGAAATTATGTCCGTCGATGGGGCCTACATAGTAAAAGCCCAGTTCCTCGAACAGCGTCCCGCCGGTCCAGAAACCGCGGGTATATTCCTCCGCGCGCGCCGCCCGGCGCTCCCATTTCTTGGGTAGCTTCTTCGCCAACTGTTTGGCCCAGTTACGAAAGTTCCGATACGTATCGCCCGATAATCTCCGCGCCAGATAGGCGCTCATGGCGCCAACCGGAGGAGCAATCGACATATCATTGTCGTTGAGAATGACTATGAGGCGTGAATCCATCGCCCCCGCATTATTCATGGCTTCATAGGCCATTCCCGCGCTCATGGCTCCATCACCGATGACGCAGACGACATTGTTATCTCCGTCCGACAGATCGCGGGCC
>CAYOEI010000154.1:0-4293 GCA_964402825.1 uncultured Hyphomicrobiaceae bacterium | reverse complement strand
TAACGGTGTGATGGCGCGCGCACTTTCAGATTGGCTGAGGATTGTTCTCCATGCGGATATGGACGCCTTTTACGCGGCAGTCGAGCAGCTCGACGATCCCTCGCTTCGCGGCAAACCCGTGCTCGTGGGCTCGCCCGGCGGGCGCGGTGTGGTCTTGACGGCAAGCTACGAGGCGCGTCCCTTTGGAGTTGGCAGCGCCATGGCGATGGTCAAGGCGCGGCGCCAGTGCCCGGATGCGATCATCGTGCCGCCCCGCTTCGATCGCTATCAGGCGGTCTCCAAGACAATCATGGACGTGTTTGGCGACTTCTCTCCAGACGTCGAAGCGATCTCTCTGGATGAGGCATTTCTGGACATGACCGGTGCCGAGGGCCTGTTCGGCGCGCCCGGCGTGATGGGCCAAAAACTGAAAGCAGTAGTGCGCGAGGCCACCGGGGGTCTGAGCATATCGGTCGGCGCCTCGGGTACCAAATATGTGGCCAAGGTGGCGAGCGCCCATCGCAAACCCGATGGCTTGACCGTGGTGCCGCCATCAGAAGCTAAGACCTGGCTGGCGCCACTGCCGGTCTCGCGCCTGTGGGGGGCGGGCCGGGTGAATGAAGCGCGGCTGCACCAGCTCGGCCTGATGACGATCGGTGATGTGGCGGCGGCGGACCCCGATTGGCTGTCGCAAAAACTGGGCAGCGCCGGACGACATTTCTATGCCCTGTCCAATGCCGAAGATCCGCGTACCGTCGCCAACCGGCGCGCCTCAAAAAGTGTCGGATCGGAACGCACGCTGGACAAAGATGTAAGCGACAGGCAAGAGCTCAAGCGCCACCTGCGCCGCTCAGCCGATGACATTGGAAGGCGGTTGCGGGCCAAGCGCATTGTCGCTTCTGGCGTGCGCATCAAACTGAAAACGACCAGTTTTCAACTCCTGACCCGCCAGCACCTGCGCCAGGAACCAACCGACATCGCCGAACAGCTTTACAGTGATGCCGCTGCTCTTCTCGACGCGTTCAAGCATCCAGGTCCCTTCCGTCTGGTCGGCATGGCCGCATACGACCTGATACCCGCGGGTGAGACATCGCAGTTCGACTTGTTCGGCGGTGGTGGCCGGCGGCGGAAGCTGGAGATCGCAATTGATGAGCTCGCGAACCGCTTTGGTCCGGACGTACTGCGCCGGGCCGATGAACTGAACCGGTGGGGGCACTCGCCAAACCTCGATTTCCTGGATGATGATGACGAGCAAGCCTGACCTCGCATGCGGCGTGGTGAATGGCACATCAGCTACTCACACCTCCTGGCCGATGCCGCCGCGGCCAGGCAACTCGAGGATAAGCCTGGCTCCGCTCCGTGGTATTGGTGTGCAAGACCATGGAAAGTCCCCGATGCAAAACTTCCATAATAGTATCGAGCTGGCTAAGGAGAAAATGAGTGCAGCAGAGTGATCGACAGACAGACGAAACCGGACCGACAGCCAGACCCCTGTCAGATCAGACCCCAAATTCTACGTTTAATGCTGGGTTGATGCGTGTGTTTTGATGACCGATTTCGCCATTGCTCACGTCGCTGACGGAGAGGCGTGTGCGCTCGCCAAAGACATTGCCACGCAGTTGCGCAACATCGACGGCCACAACCTCGGCTTTTTGTACGTCACTAACCAACTCGCCGGCGCACTAGATGAAATCGTCAAGATACTGAAAGCCCGTAGCTGCATCAGCAACTGGGTCGGAACCGTCGGGCTGGGCGTATGTGCGACCGGGACTGAGTATTTCGACCGGCCGGCGATTGCCGCCCTAACCGGCCGGTTCGCCGACGGTGCGTACCGCATGATCGCGTCGATCAGCGATCCGAACGAGATCGCCTCGACGGTAGATGCGGGATTTGTTGCGGGAATTGGCGTGGTCCACGCGGACCCGCGTAATCCCCGGACCGCCGATATAGTCTCCTCGCTTGCGCGCGACCACGAGACCTACTTGGTCGGCGGGTTGTCGGCGGCAGTGAGCGTGTTTCCGCAAGTGGCGGGAAACATAGTTGATGGCGGCGTCTCGGGCGTGCTGCTTGGCGGAGAGCTTAAAGTCGCGGTCGGGCTGACCCAGGGCTGTTCGCCAATCGGGCCGTCGCACGAGGTGACCCGCAGCGGCGAGGGGAATGTACTGGTGAGCTTGGATGATCGCTCCGCCTTCGAGGTTTTGTGCGAAGACCTCGGGGTCGCGAATGGAGTCGACCCACGTCCCTGGCTCGCAAACATTCATGCCGCCTTGCTGGTCGCTGGCTCGGATACCGGTGACTATCTCGTTCGTAACCTGATCGGCATCGATCCGTCTCGGGGCCTGGTTGTGATTGCCGGCGAGGTTACGGACGGCAATCGGCTGATGTTCGTACGCCGCGATGCCGAGAGCGCATCCAAGGATCTTGAGCGCATGCTCGACGATCTGCAGTCGCGGATCACAGGCCGGCCCAGGGCAGGGCTCTACTTCTCGTGCGTCGCACGAGGGCCTAACCTGTTCGCCGGCCAAGCCTATGAACTCAAGGCAATCCGGAAAACCTTCGGTGAGATCCCGATCGCCGGCTTCTTTGGCAATGGCGAGATCTCACACGACCGCATATATGGCTATACGGGCGTTCTGACGTTGTTTCTTTAGATCGCTTCTCGGCAGCCAAATCACGTTCTGTGGATATTTGCTGGGTACACCGGGATTAGAAGGGCATGAGCATCCACAACCGAGACGGAATCACTGTTCGATATGCAGTTTATTGAGCGTGTTGCAACAGAATCGACTCATAAGCAGAGAATTCTGAACCGATGTCCACTTTTCATCCTAATTCCTCTGTTCTATCCCCACGAGCTGACCTGGGGGCGATCGCCTTGCGGGGTGAGATTGTTAATGGGGCGAAGATGCTGATTTGTCGATTTGCATGTCTTGAATGCCCAAGGCACACGTCGTTTTCGAGTGTAACGGATTGCTTGATCGGCACGGTTGACTTCAGCTCTTGTATAGTTAGCAGTGAGTCCTCTTTCCGCTGCCTTGGCTAGCGCAGCGCATATTTGCGGCACCTGCCTGATGACGAAGAGAGAAAAACCGGATGTCTCCATCACCTATTGTCGGCTGTGCGGCTGGCTGCTCCGAGCATGTTGGATGTCTCAGGAGCTGCTGACCACCTTCGCAGAGGACATTGGTTCCCTCACGCTTATCCCCGATGGCACGGGAGGAATTTTTGAGATCCGGGTTGAGGGGGAGCTTGTTTGGTCTCTGAAGCAGAAGGGCCGCTTTCCAGACATCAAAGAACTGAAACGCTCTGTACGTGACAAAGTGGCGCCTGATCGCGAGCTTGGTCATGTAGACAACGCATGACCCGTCTCTGCTGTTAGCGCCTGCGCTGCGGCGCTCAGGGGCGAACGTCGGCATTTGACCATGACCGTGTGTTTGGCTCCGCATTGTGACAAAGGCTTATGAGCCGTCAACGGTTTTCCAGACCACTTGCGACGGCTATAGAGCGCTAAGCCGATGCACGATGTGCCGATCGTGGTCGGCGGCTAAACTTTTTTCGAGGTTCCAATACGAGGGAGGTCGATAATCCGGCCCCCATCCTTCCTGGGGTCGAAACGGTAGCCTTTCCGAATTTCCACATTGCGCAACATGACATTGAGAGAGGTTTGGTCGAAAGAGTCTGGCGTCAGCGGCTCGGTGTATTTTGCCTTGAGGCTTCGCAGCATTTCGAGTTCGTTGGGCATTAGCCGCTTTTCGATTACCTCAAGCTCCGCGAGCAAGCGCTTGACTTCGGCGTATCCAGCCATATTGAACATGGTCACCGCTCCCTGAGCCGATATTTCTTGCTATCCTAGATTGGTCGCGATGCGAAGTGGGATTTTTTTGTGAGGTATGTGATGAAGGGAGTCGCCTGGATAGGGCCAAATCTGCAAGATAGACGACGATTTCGTATGATGTCCGCTTATGGCTAAAAGCAGACATTCCAGCTCATGTGGATTTATGTCCGATTTCGGGGGTAAAGCGGACATAAAACGATGCTGGCGCGATGTGATCTTCAACCCGCCGCAGGGTTGACGTCGGCCGCCGATGCGCCACGGCTGGTAACCTGCCAACGGTAGACCAGGAACAGAACGCCGACGACCACCGACGACACGGCGTCACTGTAGAACAACAGGGGCAGCTGATAGACCCAAACTATGCCCGCGGTGACCGGCGCCAGGCTGAGGAAGGTCAAGCCGAGGATCAGCAGGAAAAGCGGATCGTTCTCGGCCCGGTAGACCGCTGCCGCCATGAGGACGCCGAACCAGAAGGCCAG
>CAYOEI010000153.1:0-3213 GCA_964402825.1 uncultured Hyphomicrobiaceae bacterium | reverse complement strand
TACTTTGTCGTGGCCTAAGCCAGACAGCAGCTCCATGAGCTTGGTCATCTTCTCTGGGCCAACTTTGATAACAGTACGCTTGCGTTTCCTCTGGCCTGGGATGCGTTCTTGATGCAGGAGAAAACCACCGCACACCTGCTGCAGTTTCTGGATCAACGTGACGGGTAACGGCACATCAACCCTGAGCCCGTCGATTGTGGTTTCTAGATCCTTCTCCAGCTCGTTATAGATGTGACGAGTACTGTGCTTGAGATCGAAGTACACTTTCTTCCTGCGAATGCGCACAGGCTTTTTGCCCATGGCAACGCGCGCTTCATTGAATGTGATGCGGTAACTGTACTCGTGAATTTTCTCGAGCATCTCTTCTTTGTGTTGGTACCCTGTGAGCACAGGATACTGACGTCCGTCTCTCCTCTCCTGCATCACGTAAATGACGTAACGTCCTTTGAACTGGGCATAGGTGCCGAAGATCTCGTTCTTACCAATGAAGTCAAAGATTGCCCAGTACTGTTCGAAGCCTTTGTCGGCTGGTGTACCGGTCAACGCGAGTCGCCACTGTGCACGTTTGCCCAGCGTTCGGGTGAATCGGGACTGTGCAGTCCCAGGTTTCTTAATGAAGTGAGCTTCGTCGGCGATGACCATCAGCGTGCCACCGTTATCGACCCAGTCCTTCGACCACTTGTACCACTGCTTGCGCAGCTTCAGATTCTTAACGGGCTCTTGGTACGTGACAATGTGGATGTCGCAGTCCCAGTCGAGATCGAGGTGTTCTTCGATCTGCTGCTCCCACGTCGTGACGGCTTTCTTCGGGCACACGATGACCAACACCTCTGGCTTGCGGTCATCCACAACAGCCAAAGAGATCAGACACTTCCCTGTGCGCTGCTCCGGGAAAAAAGCGAAGCCGTTGTGCGGGAGTGCGGCAGCAACAGCTTCGATTTGGTACGGACGAAGTTCCGTCCGGATCACTACGCCTTCTTCAGGTCAGCGACCGGGATTTCCCATTCCCCTTCTTCGTCGTCCACGACTACAGCCATGTCATCTTCGAGGCCTTCGATTACCCCTTGGTACTCTTCGCCGTCTTCATCTTCGAAGGTAACACGTGCACCGGGACGCAAGGCACCTTTACGTGCAGCTTTTTTCTTGCCTGCTTTTTTCTTCGACTTCTTCTTAGCGCGTGGGGCTGGAGCCTCTTCTTCTTCCTCTTCTTCATCTTCGTCTTCTTCGTCTGGCTCGTCCTCCTCTTCTTCTTCTGTCTCCACGCTTCCTCCCTGTTCCTCGACGTACTGAGTCGCGACCTCTTCAGTGAGGTAGCCAGTTACGCGAGGTTGATCCTTCTCTTCGTACTCCTCGTTTTGGATCTCCAATCCACACTTGCATCCGATCAGATCGTCGGGATCAAAGTCGAATGGACCGTCTGGAGTGTCGAACCCCATGCAGTTCAATGCGGTGCGTAGTACCCACAGTGACTGCGGTAGCAACACGAACCGGTCGAACACAGTCGAACCGATATTTGTCTTCCATCGCACGGTGATCATGTCGTTACCCGCTGAGCTGGCTTCCATTTCAGCGCTCATGATTTCAGCGACGTAGTAACCGTCAGGTGTTGGCATTCCACCTCCGGCTTCAACGTCGGTGAAGTCAACTGAGATAACGTTGGACTTGCCCCGTCTGCCCCGCGTAGCTTTCTTTTTTGAAGCCCGCTTCTTTGTTGGTGCTGTTCGTCTAGCCATTAACTTCGTCTCCTAACTTTACGTTGCTTAATTTTGCCCGAGGTCAGATCCTTGATCTTTTTGAACGTCGGGTTGACGATCAGCTCAGGGATTGGACCTGCGGACACCGGTCTGCGAATCTTGGTTGAATAAAATGCGTGAGGACCGATTCGCATGCAGTAGTCCACGTGGCGCACCTCGTCTTTGTCTTCTGTTTCCCAGCGTTCTTTGATGAACGTGCAACCGATAGCATCTACCGCACCATCGAGGAAAGTACCGACGGAGGGCATCACACGAGCACCGATGTTCGGCTCGATGTGTTCATCTTCCTCGTCACCGGGCTCATCGATACGCTCGTGCGCAATCAGGAGGAGGTGATAGTGATCCGACAGGTCGCGGAAATCACTGATCGTTTGTTTCAGCATGCCGGAGAGCTGTCCCCAGTTACGCTGTGTAAAAGTTTCGTCTCTGCCCTTGCGTGACTTGCGCAGCACCTCCGCCATACCAATGTCTTGCAGGTTGGTAACCTGATCGATGACGACGGATGCATACTGAACTGAAGTCTCCTTGTTGAGCAATCCCCAGTACAGTTCGTCGAACTCAGCCCACTCCGTAACACGCACGACATCGACGTCTTCTTCCTGCGCGATGGTCTCAGTGCCTCGTTCATTGGTATCGATGAACAGAATAGGCCTGGGGAACGTCGAACCGAAGTGTGTCTTGCCACTCCCTGAGCGACCGTACACGAGCATGACCAGCTTGGTTTTGAGTTCCGTTACCGGCTTGATCCGGTCGAGGATAGAGGTGGGTTTTGGGTCTCCTTTCTTCCCCGGCTTCCGTTTCTTTAAAACTTTTCTCTTAGCTGGCATTGGCACTTCCTCGTTCTACGTAGTCACTCTTCCTGATGAAGTCATGGTCGAGACCACGGACCTCAGCCTCACAAATCAATCGGTACTCACAGGTAGCACAGTTAAAAGATGACATGCTGCGAGCGCAACGTCCACCGTCTCGCTTCGCCTGAATCTCGGCTGCTGTTTGCAGGAAATCATTGACCACCTCGATAATCATGTCCGTGCCGGGAGTCGGCAGGAACACCCGCTCGTAGAAGGTGTCTTCCTTCCCTTCGAGCAGCTCCAGCATGTCCACGTACTCAGTTGCGTCTAGACGTTCCCTGCGGATTGCTTTGAGATATGTGTATGGATCGCAGTCCAGGTTCTTACGCTTCGACAGTCCTCCTTTCTTCAGTACCTCTGGCTCCGTCGGTGCCTTCGAGCGTGCGTAGTCCCAGCACACCCCGTCGATTTTCTCTTTCGGATTTTCCATGCCGTAGGCCCAGACATACAGCAGCAGCTGCAGTTCACTGAACCTGTCGTCAGCTGTCGGTATGGACTTTATGAACTTGTGATCCATGACCCACCGACGTCCCTGTGGATCAGTTGCAATCTTGTCGATGAAGCCGATAAATGTGACGGGGATGTTGAACGGGTCGATGTTCAGATCC
>CAYOEI010000152.1:0-2718 GCA_964402825.1 uncultured Hyphomicrobiaceae bacterium | reverse complement strand
ATTCGTGACCAACCTGAAGCTGTAGCCATGATAAGCAACGGACCTCGCGCATAAACTTGCGCAGCGCAAATAGATATCAAGCGGATCGGCTCCACCTCTAAGATTTGGGTTTTTTTGTCGCTTTTTGTCGACATATAACAGGCCATAGAAAATTGGGTTCTGAGGTTGCCGCATAAGCTTGGGTGCCAACTTTCGTTGAAATGCGAGTGAGCTCACGTCGACGCGCGGGCGTACGCGGTCAAGTCCATGTCCCTAGCTTGGAAGCCGCGAAATGACCGGTGGCACATAACCGTTTAGGGCTTATGCCGATTTGTGTGCCCCAATCCGGCCTACCCCCTCAAACACGAAAAAAATAAGTGACTAGGCTTGGGCATTCTTTTCGGCACCGACCGCCAGCCGGATCGGTGTTTACGGGCTTGGCCGCAACCACGATACCATCATCAGAAGCAGAAGCGGAAAGAACACGAATAAGAGAGTGAGCTGAGCGAAGCATAAACGGGCGAAGGGGTTGCCGAGTTGGCGGGCGATCCTGGCAATGATGAGCGCCTTCCCGATGATCGTGTGACTCCATCCAGCACCACAGCGTCAGTTGTATCACTGCTAAGTGATGCAAGTAGAATTCGCCTGCAACTGTTGATCCAGAGTGTGATGACACTAAAAGAACCTTCAGGGCCGTCATGCATCCAACACCTGGTCGGACAATTCGACCCACCGCCGCACTCCTTCGTCCACGTCCCACTGTGCAGCGCGGTTCGCTGACGAACGGCCGAAGGACTCCCGCAAAGCATGAGACCGTGCGAGCTTGAAAAGCGCACTCGCGAGGCTATCAACGTTACCAGCAATTGTTATGAAGCCGTTGACGCCGTTCTCGACTAGGTCGCGGGCTCCGACACGATCGCTAACAATTATCGGCAAGCCTGCACCGATGGCTTCATTGACGACCACGCCCCAACCATCGTGTCTGCTCGGCAAGACGAACATATCAGCCGCTGCAAAAATCTGCGGCAAGGCAGCGGGCTGTTGGAATCCTAGGAACTGGACCCGATGTCGCAATTCATACGGAATAATGCCCGTTAAAGCTTGGAGCTCTGGTCCAGTGCCAAGAAGCTGGAGGCGCATTTCCGGGACTCGATCGGCAATCTGCGCGAACGCCCGAATTAGTAGATCAACGCCTTTCCTCTCAATGAGCTGCCCGCTAAAAAGAGCATCTACTGTGTATTTCTTTCGCGCCCATCTCGTCGTCGTAGCGGCTCTGAAAGGTGCCAAGTCGCAGAAATACGGAATGTCGAAAACGCGAATCTCTGGGAAGATCCTTTGATATGCCTCGACCGCCCCGGACCCGATCGCCGCAACCGCACTTGCGCCGGTGATCGGCCGCTGAAGTAGTTGACGCAGCGCGCTTCCCAATCGTCCTCGTCGGTTTAACCCGGGGACTTCTCCCCAGAATACCCATCGCTTCTTGCGCCGCGACAGCACCCGCATCGCAATTTGCGTCGTTGGCGCTGAATAATCGCTCAAGACGAAAAGGTCGGAGGATTCGTTCTTGAGCAACCCCGCAATCGTGCGGTTAACATGGGCCGATGGGCCCAGCCAACCAATGGTTCTCCCGGGCAAAATCTCCTCATAAGCCGACAGAGGGCCAAGGGACCAATTACGATCGGCCGAGGTATTTGTATAATACACCACACGGATGCTTATCCGCCCATCCGAGCGCAAAGCTTGAAATAGCTCCCGCTGGTAGGGCGACGGCATCACTGTTAGAAAGAGAACACGAGGCCGCATTGGGGGGACGCCGGGCTCTAACTGAGACGTCAGGCGTGGACTGAGTGTTGTGATGCCCCGAAACTCAAGTTCTAGGTGGGCGCCCAACGGGTTGAACTGAACGCTGCACTCTTGGTCTGCCTCGCTTCAAATACAGCCAGATGGCAATCGTCGGAAGCATTGCCGTCGTGAGGAAAACCATGCTTCGCATTGAGATCAGTGCGGCGAAGAATCCAGATGCATACAAGACCACAGCTGCGTTCGATTGCAGGTTCCACCCAAATCGATTCCACCAGCCGGCCAGCCAACCAAACAAAAGTCCCACCACCACAACAGCGAGATACCCGCCCATCATGTAGGCCTCGCCGACAAACGTCGATGACAGCGTAGCCCCGCGGACATTGAGGGCATCCTCCGTTGCAACGCTCAATTTCTCTGGCTTTGAGGGCCACAGCGCCCTCGGTACGGGACGCAGGATAGCAAAAGACACGAATTCCCAACCAAGATAGTCCACGCGATCGGGGAAAATTTCGGTCAGCCGGCTAATGACTGGGAGATTATTGTCAATAAACAGCGTTTCCTTCCTCCAACCGCTAACTCCCGACACCCCACCACGTTCGATATAACCTTCCAGTCCGACCTTCCGAAACTGAAGCATGTGGTAAGCTGCAAAATAGAGAAGTCCTGACGCCACACACGACAGGACGATCACGCGTTTCCAAGAAATATCGGGCTTGAGCAACACGTAGGCCGCTAAGAAAATGATCAAATATATGCAAAATACGTTACGTGTTCCACTCGAGAACGCGTGAAAAAGAGTGAATAAAAACCCTAAAACAACGAACGTTATTTGCAAACGCGTGAAGCGAGAGGGTTTCGCGAGTACCGTCCCGGCGACCGCAGGGACAAGATAGAGCATTAATTTGCTGAATTCACCCAAAAGCTCGAACCACCCCC
>CAYOEI010000151.1:0-7285 GCA_964402825.1 uncultured Hyphomicrobiaceae bacterium | reverse complement strand
TGGAGGAGCACGGCATTGCGTGTGAGAAAGTGAACAAGGTTCTCGAAGGCCGGCCGCACGTGGTCGACGCCATGAAGAACGGCCAGGTTGATATTGTCTTTAACACGACGGAAGGGGCCAAGGCGCTGGCTGACAGCACATCTTTGCGGCGTACGGCCTTGCTCTACCACATTCCCTATTATACAACGCTGCAAGGTGCGATAGCCGTAACACGCGCGCTGAGAGCAATGAATGCGGAGACTTTGAAGGTTGCACCGCTTCAAAGCTACGTTTCTTAACAGAACTAGCGTAAATCTGGTGGTAATAAAGCGCCACCTTGCGAGAATGTTTGCGGCCCAGCATACTCAATTAACGGGAATGAATGCCGGCCAGGAGACCACTCCTGGTTTTGGCGAAGAATATAGGAATGACAATGGAGAAGGTGCCAATGACCGCCGATGGCTATGCCGCGGCAGAGGCAGAAGTCAAGCAACTGAAAACGGTTGATCGTCCGCGTATTATTGCGGCGATCGCCGAAGCGCGCGCCCATGGCGACCTTTCGGAAAATGCGGAATATCATGCCGCCAAGGAAGAGCAGGGCCTGACCGAAGCGCGCGTCAACCATCTGGAAGATCAGCTTTCGCGCGCTGACGTGATCGACGTGTCGGCGCTATCGGGCAGCCAGATCAAGTTCGGCGCCACGGTCACGCTGATCGATGCGGATACCGAACAGAAGGTACAGTACCAAATCGTCGGCGAGATTGAATCGGATGTCAAAGAGAAGAAGATTTCCGTCTCCTCTCCCATTGCACGGGCATTAATCGGCAAATCCAAGGGCGACAGCGTTGAGGTATCCACGCCTGGCGGCGGCAAGTGCTACGAGGTCATGACCGTCAAATTTCTGTAAACCCCGCATCCCGGATGCCTTGTCCAGTCGCTTCGTGTTGGCGATATTAATGGTGGTTATTAGCAAAAGGTTCAATATTTTATAGCAGTGTGGCGCCGAACAACGTGCATCACTCAGGCCATATTCCACCTACGGACCGAATGCTATGCCGACAACCCATTCGTGTTTATTGAAAATCGAGATGCTGTCGCAAGAAACCTCAAGCGACAAGCGGCGCGAGGCTCTGCATCACATCACCGACCTGTTTTTCCTGACATCCGATCGGCAGGAACAGGGAGATATTGTCGCCTTCGGCAATGTGATGGAGCGAGTTGCCTATGAACTTGAAATCGAAGCGCGCGCTGAGCTCGCGGAACGGATTTCAGACGTAGACAAGGCGCCGAAGCACCTTATCCGCCGGCTGGCTATCGATGATATCGCAGTCGCCAAGCCGGTCCTGGAGCGCTCAAGCGTGCTGACGGATGACGATCTGGTGCAAATTGCCAAGAGCCGGGGTCAAACGCATCTGCAAGCCATTTCAAAGCGCCAAAATCTCGCGGCTCCCGTCACCGATGTTATCGTGCGTCGCGGCGAAGCACCGGTGCTTCATGAGGTTACCAGGAACAAAGGTGCGGTGTTCTCCGGCGCGGGCATGAAAACTCTGGCCGAAAAATCCCACTTCGACGGTGAATTACTCACCACTCTTGGCGAACGCAATGACCTGCCCCCTGATATCATGCGCGATATCAAACAACGCGTGTTGGAGAAAATCAGCAGCGAAATGGCCGGAAAATACTCCGAATCGGATATTGCGGACCTCGACCACCTGATTGAAGAAAGCGCCGAAAACATCAATATCGGCAACATTCAGCAGATCAATGACAAGCTGCAAGCGCAATTCAAGAAGGGCGAGTTCGGCGAGGATGACCTCGCCGCACTGGCCAAAACACGGCGTCTGACCGAGATCGTGCAGGTCCTTTCACTGCTGACCGGCCTCGACGGCAGAATGGTTTCCCATTGTCTATTGAAGGCGGACATCGCTGCGCTTGGTATTTTATGCAAGGCCAATGACTTCAAAAGCTCCACCTATCTGTCCCTGATCCAGACAAGGGTCGGCAAGAGAGGGCTTGCGTCTCGCGACGTGGCCAGATCAATGCGGGAATATGATCTGATGACCCTCGGCAATGCCAAACGGACCCTGCGTTTTCTGAAGCTGCGATGCTCCACGGAGTTGCCCAAAGACTCTGAACCAAATCTGGGTAATACCAACTTGTGGCGCGCGCATGGCCAGCTGACTGACAAACCGTAAAGGTGGATGTAACCATCCCGTCAGACTTGGTTTTTTCCTGGTTGACCATTTTTTACCAACCAGCCTAATCAGCCCGCCAGAAGATTAGCCGTTTGTTAGAAAAAGAGGACCAACTTTACCGACCTGCCATGGTCGCAGAATTTTGGAGAGCCACAGAATGCAGGATGCACGAGGATGCCTGCTTGAACTCGAACAGCTGGCCGCAGAGGGGTCAAGAGAGAAGAAGGACGTGTTGCTCGAACGGGTGACCGATCTGTTTTTCCTCACGTCCGAGCAACAAAGTTCCGCCGCAAAGGCTGTATTTGGCGATGTTATGGAACGCATCGCCTATGAGCTGGAGCTCAAGACACGCGCCCGGCTGGCTGAACGCATGAGCGAGGCCTTCGGCGCGCCGCACAAACTCATAGTTAAACTTGCAACCGATGAGATCGGCGTCGCGCGCCCTATTCTTGAAAAATCACCGGTTCTGAAGGATGAGGACCTCGTCTCCATCGCCGCAGAACATGGGCAGGATCATCTCCACGCAATTTCCGGCCGGACAGAATTAAGTTCTACCGTCACGGATGTCATTGTCGTGCGTGGCGATAATTCTGTTCTCACCCACATGGCGGGGAATAAAGGCGCTGAATTTTCCCCCCACGGCCTTGTGCGCATTTCTGAACGCGCTTGCGGCAACCCCAGTCTGTATAACGCACTCGAAATGCGGACAGACGTCCCCAGGACAATGCTGAAAGAAATCAAGAAAAAGATCTCTGAACGGCTGAAAGCTGAGTTGGCTAAGAGTTCCTCCGGTATTTCAGATGAAGACATCGACGAGATTGTTGAGGATGGTGCATTGGAAATGCACCTCCAGCCTGGCAATCAGGCAAGGCAAACCGTGGAGCAGAAAAAAAAACAGCAGACTATAAGTAATGAAATGATCCTGTTCTTTGCCAGAAAACGAAAACTCACAGAATCCGTGCAGTGCCTCTCGATCATGAGCGGCGTATCGCTCTCAAAAGTCTCGCACTGTCTTCTCAATGCGGATTTGTCGGCACTGGCCGTTCTGTGCAAGTCCGGGAACCTCAAAAACGGGACATTCGCAGCCCTTATTCAACTACGTTCCTCATCCAATCCGGTTGCTGGCCACATGATTGCAGAGGCCATGCGACACTACGACATGCTCACCGTAGACACAGCGCAGAAGGCGCTACATGCTATTCACCAGCGCGCGGCTCAATCAGACCCATCTTGAAAATCAGACCGCTGCACAGCACCCGCGTGCGGCAAGAGCGGAATTAGAGCAAGTTTCAACGTTTCAGAATCCTGTCTCGCTGAAAGCTGGCATGAGAAACCGTTAGGGTCAGGACTTATAAATGAGTCCTGACCCTAAACAAATTCGTGCGCCTGTTAGAACATTAGAAACCATCCGCTGAGAGACTTCACCATGTATAGGAATATGGATATCTGAAATGGATCGAGCACGCGCGTGCCTCGTCGAAATTGTTGACTTGTATGAGTCTGGGCCGGATGCAAACGGTCCAGAACTGCTGGAGCGTGTTACTGACCTTTTCTTCGTGACCACTAAGATGCAATCTGCGGAGGATCGTAAGGCTTTTGGTGACGTGATGGAGCGTATGGTATATGCCGCCGATCCGATAACACGGGCGAATTTTGCGGAACGGATCGCAAGGGCTGAATTGGCTCCTGTGGACCTCATTCGCCGCCTCGCGAAGGACGAAATTTTTATTGCCAGGCCTATCCTTCAATATTCTCCGGGCCTGCGCGAAGGTGACCTTGTATCGCTCTCCCGCAATGCTGAACAGGCTCACCTGAAAGCCACGGCCCATCGTAAGCACCTGACGAAGCCAGTCACCGACATTCTCGTGAAACGAGGCGATCTGGGTGTATTGCAGGCGGTTGTCGGCAATGCTGGCGCGGAGTTTTCCGCTGAGGCGCTGGATCAGTTGTCCAGGGCCGCCGAAATTCATGGAGAATTACAGCCACTGCTCAGCCTCCGGCGCGATCTGGCTCCGCGAGTGATTACCAGGCTCAAGCGTCTGACTGAGTACAATTTCTGGCAGCAGATGGCGGAAACCATGCTGATGACGAGTGAGGAGCCCGACAAAAAAGACGCCCCCAAGCCGAAAACACCAAAGGCCGTTCTCAAGGAACAGGCTCCTGAGTCGAAGGCAGGCCAGCCTGCCAAACCCGAAAATGAAGAGAAAATCAGTGGTGAGGGACCGGAAACGGAAATGGACCTCGCTGGGAATGCCAAAGCCAGCAAGGTGGATGAAACC
The DNA here is from genome assembly GCA_964402825.1 of uncultured Hyphomicrobiaceae bacterium. Classification (GTDB taxonomy): domain Bacteria; phylum Pseudomonadota; class Alphaproteobacteria; order Rhizobiales; family Methyloligellaceae; genus UBA2767. The sequence goes on along the minus strand of CAYOEI010000151.1, from coordinate 2,832 downwards.
ATCGAGTCTTTCGCAGCTATCACAGGTCTTGATAAGATGATGGTTGAGCATTGCCTGTTCCAGGCTCATATTTCCGCTCTTATGGTCCTGTGCAAGGCGCATGGTTTTGCCCCGGGGACATTTACCGCTTTGTTGCAAATCCGGGAGAATATCACCAAGGAGCCTACCGACGATGCGATCAGCCTTATGCGCAGATACGAGAACATGACGGAGGATACAGCCAAACGTATCATCAGCTTCTCCGACAAACGGCCAAACGGAAACAAGAATGAAGCTGCACAAGCGAATGCCCCAGGGTCAGGACCCTAAGGCCAATTGACGGTCAATTTTTATTCACTCGGGGCTGGCACGCCCGGCTGGAATTTCGAACGGCGTATGGCGAGCGAAGTCTTGACGCTGTCCACATTCGGCGCAGCGGTAAGTTCGTTGATGATGAAGTCCTGAAATGCAGTCAAATCCTGGGCCACGCATTTTAAGATGAAATCAATCTCTCCCGACAGCATGAAACATTCCCGCACGATCGGCCAAGTGCCGACACGCTCCTCGAAGGCCACCAGATCGGCCTCCGACTGGCGATGCAAACCAACCATTGCAAAGGCGCTCACATCAAACCCGGTCTTTTTTTCATCCACCAGCGCGCAATAACGGCTGATAACACCCGCTTCTTCAAGCGCGCGGACCCGGCGCAGGCATGGCGGCGCGGTAATGCCCACCCGGCTCGCCAGCTTCACATTGGTAATGCGGCCATCCGCCTGCAACTCGTTCAGGAGGCGCCAGTCGGTCTTGTCGAGACGTGTTGCAATCATCTGGAGATACTCTCACGGGAATGGCGGATAGACAGGCCCACTGCCCAGCCGGTAAAAACCTATCGAGCACTGGAAACTAACTGGTCCGCGGGACACGCAATGATATTACGATAACGAGACGAATCTGCAAATATTCATAGCTGTTTTCTTTTCGTTTATTACCTGAATGGAATTTTAGTGCCCAGGAACAAGCCGACAATGAATATCTGCAAGGCCTGGATCATCACCGATGGCAAGGCCGGCATGGAAGTGCAGGTTTTGGGCGTTGCCCGGGCGCTCGAGGCTGATTTCGAGATCAAACGCGTTCATCCGCGCGGTTTATGGCGGCTGCTGGCGCCCTGGGGGCCTATCGACCCTCAAGAGCGCTTTGGCCGTGATGGCAGTCAGTTTGCTCCACCCTGGCCCGATATTGCGCTGGCCACGGGCCGGTTGAGCATCCCTGCCCTGAGGGCCGTGCGCAAAGCCTCCCCCAAAACCTACACCGTGATTATTCAGGACCCGCGCACGGGCGCCGGCGCCGCCGATCTCATTGCCGTGCCCGCTCATGACGCGCTGAGAGGTGAAAACGTCATCCAAACGCTTACCGCGCCGCATGGCTTCTCGCAGCCCCGCCTCGCTCAACTGCGCCGCAACCTGCCGGAAGAAATCGCCGCGCTTCCTGAGCCGAGAGTGGCGGTTGTGCTTGGCGGACCCAATTCTATCTACCCTTTTCGCGAAGAGGATTCAGCGCGTCTCGGCGGCGCTCTCGCCTCCATGGCGACGCTTGGCGCAAGCTTCCTCGTAACATCCTCACGGCGCACGCCCCCCCATACGCTCAATGCCGTGCTTGAGGCCACTCAGACCTCGCGGCGCATCGTCTGGGACGGCAATAGCGAAGCGATAGGACAGGCAGAAAATCCCAACCCGTACGAATCCTGGCTGGCCCATGCCGATATGTTCGTGGTGACAGCCGATTCCATAAACATGACCGGAGAGGCCTGCGCCAGTGGAAAGCCCGTCTATGTGTTTGAGCCAAAAGGCGGATCGGCGAAATTCATGCGTTTCCATGAAAGTTTGCGGCAATATGGCGCAACAAGAAAACTCCCCGATAGTTTTTCGCAGCTTGAAAAGTGGACCTATGCACCGTTAGACTCCGCATCACAAATCGCAGCCGAGATACAGAAACGCTGGCGCAAATATTAGCGGCCGGCTTATCTGTCCTGGCGCGGCGCTGTTTGAGGACCTATTCCGCGTGAACCTAAGGATGCGTTGCATGAGTCATTTGAATATTGATCGTCTCAAAAAATCAAAGCTACGCTCCGATCCGTTCGAATACACCATTGTGCCGGGCTTTTTGTCGGCGCAGAGCCTTGAGGAAATCGTTACGGCTTATCCAACCTTAAAGGGCGGCTCCTATCCATTGGACAGCGTGGATATCCCGCCAAGCGTTCAGGCGCTCCTCGATGAGATGGACGGGCCAGAGTTCGAACGGGCGATTGAGGAAAAATTCGGCGTTGCTCTCCAAGGCATGCCGAAGATGTATTCGCTGCGCGGGTTTTGCCGCGCTACCGACGGCAAGATCCACACCGATTCAAAAAACAAAATCATTACCGTCCTGCTCTATCTCAATCAGGAGTGGGACCATGAGGGCGGCAAGCTGCGCATGCTTAGGGGCGGCAAAAATCTGGAAGACTACTCAGAAGAAGTTCCTCCTGATAACGGCACATTGCTGGTGTTCAAACGCTCGGATAACTCATGGCATGGCCATGGACCGTTCGAGGGCAAGCGCTGCTCCATTCAGATGAACTGGATGACAAGCGAAGGCGCGCGCGGTTTTCACAAGCTGCGCCATTCCATCTCGGCAAAAGTGAAGAAACTGACGGCGGCTGAGTAGGCGTTGCTCCTTTAAAACTCGCCGGAAAACTCCGATGAAAGCCGTCCTCGCAAATCCTGGATCGCACGAAAGCAATCAACCAGATATTCTTTTTCGCGTTTTGACAGGCTGGCCTTGGGCACGAAGTTGGTGACCTTCTTCTCCTTCGAACGG